>NZ_DASVSF010000098.1 GCF_036388275.1 Longimicrobium sp. | reverse complement strand
ATTCGATTGCGCTTCGGCTGGCGTGGTGCGCCAGACTGGCTCCCTTCCCCCGCGCAGTTTGCGGGGGAAGGGCTGGGGATGGGGGGCAGCCGAGGCATGCGCCGGCTCAAGGCGAAACGCCACACAGCCGAGCAAGCCAGGCCTCGGCACTAGTGGCCGCTGCCGCGCCCCCAAGTGAGAGGCGTCCGCGGTTAGATCCTTGGGCCCGCGAAGTACGGCGTAGAGGTGAGTACGGCGCGCCTGGGCCTCAGGATGACAGGCAGTGGTGTGGCGGGAATACGGGACGCGCACCAGACTGGCTCCCTTCCCCCGCGCAGTTTGCGGGGGAAGGGCTGGGGAAGGGGGGCGGCCGCGGCGCGAGCGACAGCCCCTCGAACCGCGATCGAAGTTCTTCCTTCGGGTGGGGCGCTCCTACAACGGCGGCTCGCGGTGAACCCGCGGCGCCTCCTTGGGCGGAATGCCGAGCAGGAAGTGAAGCTCGCGGCGCAGCCGGCGGGCCCAGGCGCGCTCGTTGTGCCTGCCCCCCATCTCCACCACGAACATCAGGTCGCGCCCCTCCACGTATCCCTTGCGGGTCAGCAGGTCCTTCATCCGCCGCACGTCGTGCATCTCCTCGCCACCCTCGCCGGTTCCCACGTCCAGGTACAGCCGCCCGGGCACGTACTGCCGGTCCTGCATCCAGCCGTACACCTGCCGCCCTCCGAACCACAGCGCCGGGCTCATCACCCCCGCGAAGCCGAACACACCGGAGTGCTTGAAGAACGCGTACAGGCTGATCAATCCCCCCATCGACGAGCCCGCGATGCCCGTGGACTCGCGCCCGGGCCGCGTGCGGAAGTCGCGGTCGATGATGGGCTTGATGGTGTCGATGACGAAGCGCAGGTACGAATCGCCCTTGCCGCCCGCCTTGTGCTTGTGCTCGTGCCAGGGGCCGTACTCGTTCAATCGCTCCGGGCCGATGTTCGGGATGCCCACCACGATGGCCTCCAGCCCCTCGTCCGCGGCCTGCTCCAGCGTCTGGTCCACCTCCCACTCGTCGCCGAAGCTGGTGGCGCGGTCGAACAGGTTCTGCCCGTCGTGCATGTAGATGACGGGATAGCGCCGGCTGGACTCGTGGTAGCGGGGCGGCAGGTACACCAGGATGTCGCGCGCATTGCCCAGCTGCGGGCTGTGCAGCCCGTGCAGCACCTTGATGGTGCCCACGGCCGTGTGCTGCTGGCCGTCGTCGGTGAAGTAGTCCTTCCAGTCGCCCCGCTCCGGTGCCGCCTGGTCCGGGGCGTGCTCCGCCACCGCCGTCTGCTCGTCCGTCATCCCGATCGCCGCTTCCGTCTGCCGTTTTCGTGCGCGTGAGGCGCCCCGCCGTTGCGGAACTCGTGCCGCCGTGGGGCGCAAAGCTATCCCGCCGCGCCGCCGATGACCACCGCGCAACGGAAAAAGGCCCCGCGCGCGGCGGGGCCTTTCTCCTGCGACGGGCGTCGCGTCCGCGTCACTGGCTGCGCGGATCGCCGATCAGGCCCACGAACAGGATGGTGCCGCTGTGCCGCTCGCGGATGGCCACCAGGAAGGGCCGGTCGGCGCGGAAGGAGGGCGGCGCGCTGGTCACCCCCATTTCCACAGAGGTGGCGGCCGCGGCCTCGGTGCCCTTCTCGTTCACGTCGATGAACGTCTTCTGCTTGACGTTGGTGATGAACAGGTCCGCCCCCAGGGGCGACATCCCGCTGAAGTCCGCCGCCACCTGGTGGAACGCCGTGCCCATCCCCAGCGCCATGAGCGTGTTGTTCAGCACCTCGTCGTACTCCAGGCGAAAGCGCGGCAACGAAACGTCCATCTCGGTGTCGCGCAGCTGGGCGATCCACCCCTGCCACTTCTCGTCCGTCACCCCCGCCGCCCACTGCCGCAGGGGCTGCCCGTGGGGGGGCAGAACCAGCGTCATGGAAAAGGCGCCACGTCCGTACGCCAGGTCCACCATCTGCACCTGGTCGTTCATCACGGTACGCACCTTGGCGTCGCGCATGAACATCATCTGCACGGGGTGCTGGCCGCCGTCCGCGCGGTGGAACGGGGCCGGGCTGGTGCGCGCCGGATCGAACTCCTGCGTCCAGCTTCCCTTGAAGTACACGGCGTTGATCAGGTACATCACCACCCCGGCGTCGATGCCCTCGACGATCTGCTTGATCTTGCCGTTGGTGCCCTGGTCCACCCACCCGTTGATGGTGTTCACCGAGGCGGGGTTGCCGAAGTCGAGCGCGGTGACCCGCGCGTCGAAATGCTGCAGGCTGGACTCCACGAACGCGGGGTGCAGCGGAAACTGCTGGTCTACCCAGATGCTGTTGGCCAGGCGCATGTCGACGTTGCCGTCCAGCCCCAGCAGCAGGTCGATCAGGCTGCGGTACGAGGCGTTGATCTCCGCCGGCTCCATGGTGCCGAAGCCCAGCGTGGAGCGCATCCCCGTGAACGTTTCGCCGCGCGCGCCGTTCATCGTCATCCCCAGCGCCATCGACGCGCTCAGCGGGGACAGGAAGACGTTGGACGACGTGTCGCGCGCGCTCACCTCGCGAAGCAGGTTGAACCCGAAGCGGTTGCTGGCGACGATCAGGTCCTGCTCCGACTGGGTGAGGGCGCGCGGCAGGCGGGTGATGGGCTCCTCGTTTCCGCTTCCGAAGATGGATTCACATCCGGCCAGCGTCGTCACGAGGGCGAGTGCGGACAGCGGCTTCAACCAGCGCATGGGGATTCTCCTGGAGGAACAGGTCGCGGACAGGTTCGCGAGAGAACGCACGAGCCCGCCTCGTTCGGACGGGTGTGCCGTCTCGGGGCGGGTACCCGTCAATCCACCGATACCAGCCGTAACGATGCGTCAATCGCAACGGCCGGCGCCGTGGCACGCCGGATCCGGGGCGGGCCAGCAACGTGAACCGGCGCCGCGGGATCGTGTCCCGCAGCGCCGGTTCGTCGTTCAGGCCAAAGCCCGCGGTCCGGATCAGTCGATCCTGACCGGACCCGGATTGAACTCCGTAGACACGAACGTGCCGGTGACGGTGATGCGGGGCGTGCCCTTGACATCCTGCCACCGCCGGGAGCACTCCGGCGCCTCGTTCCGGGTGCGCTCGTCCATCATGCAGTAGCGGAGGGCGGTGATGGTGAACGTGCCCGAGACTTCGTTGGACGTGGAGCGTGTAATCTCCACGAAGCCGCTGTCGGCCACGAACTGCTCCATCCGCCCGTCCACCCGGCGGAAGTACTGGATGGTGATCCCCTTCGGCTGGAAGCGGTAGTCCTGCCCGTCGCCCAGGTCCACCAGGCTGACGGGGTGGCGCCCTTCGCGCAGGCGGCCGCCGTCCCACCGCGTCAGCGCGAACTGGTCGTCGTTGCTGTCCGTGCCCAGCCCCACGGAAACGATCTGGAACTGCTGCTGGCCCGGGCCGGGCGTGCCCACGTGCCACTCGGCGTTTCCGTTGTACTCTTCGACCACGGCGCCGCTCAGCGACGCGCGCAGGTACGAGGGACCGCCGTCCGGCTCTTCGCAGGCGGCCAACGGCAGGGCGAGCAACGCGAGGCAGGCAACGAGCTTGCTGGTCATGGTCAGGTTCCGGGTATCGACGGATCAGGCGCGGTTCGGTCTGGAAACGTCTGACTCCCCTCCGGAGTGACACCCCCCGCACCATCGAGCAAGCCGTGCGTTCATCGCCCCTCAGAGTTGGCGCGCCCGGGCAGACTCGTCCGTCCACAGGGCCGTCCGGAACGCCACCGGGCGCGCGCCGGCTTCGTCCAGCAGCGCCAGCGCCTCCTGCGTGAACACCGTGCCCACCGCCAGGATGCCGTCCTGCGCCGGGTTTTCCAGCCGGCGCAGCGCCTTGCGCACGGGCGGCGAGGGCACCACGTCGCGCTCCGCGTGGTCGAACAGGAGCAGCGAGTATTCTCCGTCGGGCCGCGTGTCCTTTACGACGGCGTCGCGGTAGGCCGGCGGCACCATGTCGCGCAGGCGGGCGCCGGGCACCCGGTCGTGGATGGTGGCCTTCATCGTGTGCCGCTACCGGAGGACGTAGGTGGCGAGCACGGTCTGCAGCTCGTAGATGCTCAGCTTCTTGTTGAAGCGCTTGGCGATGTGAGTTCCGCCGGTGATGAAGATCTTGAGCTCGGCGTCGAGGTCGAAGGTGCCGGACGTTTCGATGCTGAAGTGGGTGATGGCCCGGTAGGGGATGGAGTGGTACTCGGTCTTGGACCCCGTCATCCCCTGCACGTCGGTCAGGATCAGGCGCTTGTCCGTGAACACGAACGAGTCGCGGATCAGCTGATACGCTTTTTCCACGCGCTCGCCCTGGATGAGCAGCTGCGCGAAGTCTGCCTGCGCCTTGCCGGGCTCGATCTCCGACGCGTTGCCGAGTACTCCGCTGAGCAGTCCCATTTTTCGTTTCCTGTGGCGAGGGGCGAGTGGAATCGTGTTTGTCCGGAAGCTACTCGGACGGTGCGGTTCCGCGCCACGTGCTGCCGTTGATTGGGGCAAAGCAAGCGGATTGACCCGCACAGAATCCCACAATATCTTGCCCGCATAATCGCTGTACCGTTGATGTGCTCCACCCTTGAACGCGAGACCCTTTCATGCGCACCCCCTCCCCCGCCGTGGCACGGCTGTGGGCCGTCCTGGCCCTCGTTCTCGGCTTCGCCGCTCCCCTCGCCAGCCAGTCGGGCACCCGCTACACCACCACCACGCTGCGGCTTCGCGCCCAGGCTTCGACGGATGCCGCGCCCTTGCTCACGATGCCGCGCGGAGCCACCGTTACCGTCGCCCGCTGCGCGGACCGATGGTGCCAGGTGGAGTACCGCGGCCGCAGCGGCTACGCGGCCCGGCGCTACCTCACGCAGACTCGCCCCTCCGCCCGTTCCACCCCAAGCGCCACGCGAAACCGTCCGTCCGCCCGCTCCAACTCGGAGTGCGGATCGGGCGGATACGTGAACTCGCGTGGCCGGTGGGTGCCCTCGCCCTGCAGCAGCCCAAGCGGCCCACCCGCCGGCGCGTCGGCCCGCTGCCGCGACGGCACCTACAGCTTCAGCCAATCGCGCCGCGGGACATGCTCGCGGCATGGCGGCGTAAGCAGGTGGTTGTAGTACAGGTTCTGAGACGTTCAGGGCGTCGGAAAAGTGTGGCGCAATTCTGCGCAAGACTGTAGGCGCGAATTCAATTTCGACGGGCGGGGGAGATAGCACATGATGCCGATACCGATAACGATGGCAACGGTTGCGCTCCTCGGGCTGGGGGCTCGCCCCACGGCCGCGCAAGAGTGGGAGAGCCGACCGACGCGTGAACGCGAAGACGTACACCTGCGCAACGACTGCCGCTTGGCGGTGCAGGTGCTCACACACGGGCAACCCGCCACCAAACGCGAATGGGCGCTGGACACCATTGACCAATGTGACGAGAGCGGGCCCCCGGTGCTCGCCCGCATGTGGCGGCAGGTCGCAGCGGACTCCGCATCCGTGGGTCACATGGTCTATCGTAGCGTTCGGCTGCGGGACCAACGCGTCTACGACGTGGTGTTCGACATCGCGCGTGACCCGTCCGTCCCCGCACTCAAGCGTGCGGCAGCCCTGTATCTGCTCGGTCGCTGGGCTCACCCCGGGTTTAGTTTGCCGTTTCGACAGTTCTTCGCGCCCGACTACGAGCCGGCCGAATGGCGCGGCGGCGTTAGTGGGGTAACGTTTAGCTTTATCGACCACGACACGCAGCACCCAGGTGCGAAGCCGTTGCCCGAGACCATCAAGGCCGACGTACTCCGGCTAGCCCGCGGCATTGCCGCCAACGACCCCAACTACCGCTTGCGGGCGACGGCAGACCTGTTTGTGAAGACGATCCCGAAGTAGCCCAGACAGCGTCCCGCCGATCGGATGGTATCTCCTCTCCGGCGGAACCAACTTCCACGTCGAGCAAGGTAATCCCGCTTCAGGCGGCGCCCCGGCAGGACGCAGGTTGCACGTGGGGGGTTCCGCAGTGTGCGACGCTGTCGCCCTCGACGGCATCACCCTCTCTTCTGTTGGTGGGCATCGGTGTATCGCCCGCCTCCCCATGCTGCGCGGCTGCGTAACCGTTCTCCCTCAACCACATTTCAGGCCGTAGACGCACACGGGGCGCGGCCTCTACAATAGGCGCCTATTGTCGCGCCTGTGTTGGGCCGCGACGTGCACCCGCGCCGCGCCTCCCATGTCCCCCGTCCGACGCCGCAGCCGCGCCGAGCTGCCCTCCTCTCCCATCGAGTTCGCCTACCCGGTGGCCGTTCCCGACGGGACCGTTTTCGGCGGGGTCATCCTGCGCGAGGTTCCCCACAGCTTCGCGCTCCAGGTGTTTCAGGCGCTCCGGATGACGATGGCGTGGGCCGCCGGTCCGGAGGCGTCCGGCATCGAGTTCGACACGATGAACCTGTGGGAGTGGGAACTCGAGGTGCTGCAGACCGAGGGCATCGACGAGGCGCTGTGGGCTCCCGTCGCGGTGATTGCCGGCGAGCTGACGCGGCCCGCGATGCTGGTGCCGGAGCGCCTTTCGCACGCCTGCCTCGCGGTGATGGACTGGGCGCTCGGCGCCGATGCGCACGGCACGGCGCTGCTCTTCGCCGAAGCCGCGGCCGTGGTGTGGCCCAGCAACGCGCGCTTGGCGTGGATCTGCGGCAAGGCGTATCGAGAACGCCACGACTTCGCGCGTGCCGAGACGTGGCTGCGGCGCGCGAAGCGGGTGGCCGTGTGGACGGGTGATTGGGAGATGCAGTCCCTAGCGATCAACAGCCTGGGCAACATCAGGATGTGGATGGGCGACCTGGATGCCGCACGGGAACTGCTCCTCCAGGCAGGGCGTATCGCGAAGGCGCGGCGGCTTCGTGAGCGGCACGCAAAGGTGCTTCACGACCTGTTCCTGGTCTGCATCTACTCCGGTGAGTGGAAAGAAGCCGAACGATACGCGGAGCAGGCTTTCGCGGCGTACGGTCCGGATCACCCCAACATCATGGCTCTGACGTTCGACCTGGCGCTCCTTGCCACTCACCAGGGCCAGTTCGCCCGGGCGCTTGAGGTGCTGAACCAGCTCCGCGACCAGTTCACGGATGATGATCGGCGCTTGCGCGTGTATGCGATGATCGCGCGTGCAGCCGGCGCGGCGGGCGATGCCGAAACGTTTCAGAGTGCAATGGACTGAATCGTGGACTCTGATCGACGGGAACACGGTGGACCACCTGCGTGCGGATGCGGCGCTGGAACTCGGGTTGGGCGCAATTGGCCTTGGATTTCGCGACCACGCGATCCATGCTCTTGTCATTGCAAAGGAGGCGGCGAAGGAGCTGGGTGAGCGCGATACGCTCCAGAACGCGGAATCCGCGCTCGGCAAGCTGGAGTACCATGAGGCTGCCGCCGTCGCGGCGCGAAACCGGCCCGCGGTCCGCACGCGTGCCGCGGAACTTGCTGCGAAGTACATCCTGGTGGTGCAGGCGCCCACCGGAGGAAACGCCGCCAACTAGGACCCTCGTGGAAGTGACTCTCCCACCAAAACAAGCAACAAGGCAGGCCCACCCCGAGCGCACGCTGCTCGTGCTGGCGTCGGACTTTCCCGAGGCGCCGGAGGCCGTGGACGGATACGCGGTGCAGGCGGCGGAAGGCTGGGCGGAGCTGGCGGAGCGCGTGCGAGTCGCGGCGCCGTCAACCATAGCCGTGGTGCGGGTGGAGGCCAGCGGCGACGCCGCGGAACTGCGCGGGCTGATGCGCGCCACGCCGTCGGTCCCCGTGGTCGCGGCCGTGAGCTTCCGCCAGGCGGGCGCCGCCCAGGTGGGCGCGCTGCTGATGGCCGGCATCGCTGAGATCGTGAACCTGGATATGCTGCCGGTGCTGGCGGGAATGGTCCCCACGCTGCGCCGCGCGCACGCCCGACCGCTCAAGCGGCGCCTGGAGGCGGGGCTGCCCGTGTGGGTGCCGGAAGAAGCGCGCACCCTGCTGCGCGCGGCGGCGGAAACGGTGGTAGACCGGGGCGGGCGCCCGAGGTTCGCGGGCATCTTCGGCGTCTACGTGCGCACCGTGGCCATCAAGAGCCGGGAGCTGAACCTGCCCCCGCCGCGGCGGCTTCTGGCGTGGGTGCGCGTGCTGCTGGCGCTGTCGCTGCTGGAAGAATCGGAGCGGACGGTGATCAACGTGACGCACGTCTGCGGATACCGCGACAACAGCTCGCTCAAGCGCGCGATCGAGAACTTCACCAGCACCCCTGCCCTCGCCTCCATCCGCGACCAGAGCTTCGCCGCCGCCTTCGACCGCTTCGCCAGCGAGCTGCGCGACCTGCGACTGGGCACGCACAGCCGCACAGCCGCCCCGCGCCCGGGCTCCGCGTAAGAGAGGGCGCGGCGCCAGTGATCAGGGAGCGGGCGCGCGCTGCACGCGGAACTCGTACGGAACCGGCTTGCCGTCAGTAGGGGAAAATGCGAACAGGACCAGCCGTTGCACTCCGGTTTCTCGCACGATGATACTCGTGGACGAATTCGCTTCCAGGGATGACGGCACTCCAGCAAAGTACAAACCTTCTACCAGGTCGCCCGCCGGGCCGCGGATGGCGCCCCGGGCCTCGAATACCGCTCCCGAGGTGGGGCGATACATCACGATCACCCGCTCGCCAGCGCTGGCCGAGAAGCGGAACTCGTCGGGCTCACCGTTGAACGCGAACGACTCCCCCGACACCACCTCACCCAGCGAAATCTCCGCGTTGCGAGTTTCTGGCGCGGCCCCCTGCTGGCCCAGCATCACCCGGAACGGTACGGTCGGGCCACCCTCGCGCAAGAAGACTCGCACGCCCATCCGTGCACCCTCGGGAACCACTCGCCACCCCGAGCCGTTGCTGTCGAGAAGGAACTCGGGTGAACCGGAAGCCGGCGCGCCCAGGAAGGTGATGCCGTCGGTACGATCGAACACCTCCGCACGCAGCACGTCCAACCGGTTTCCACTGGTAGCCTGCAGGAAGAGCTTGATCGTATCACCCGGGTTCACGTCGGCCACGTACACCACGGTGTCGGCGGCCGATGCAATCCGGCCCGAGGTGACGGTGCCGGGTTCCAGCTGCCGCTCCCGCTCGTCGGGGCCGGTAGACTCGCAGGCACCAACGAGGCTCGCGACGAGCAGGCCCAGCGGGCGCACGCAGCGGAACCGGCGCACCGTGTTAGAAGCGAGGAGCGGGAACATAGGCCATGCATTCGGGACGGGAAGGTGGGCAACGTTGCTGCCGGTGACGCGAGCAAGGCCGATGCCGGGAGCCGCATCCTTGGACATACAACCTCCGCATCTCCGTATCATCCCCGCCCGCACGAACCGGAGATGAACGGGTGACATGGAAGCGTGGGTAGAGGACGGGGTCATCCGCGCGCTCGCCCGACGGCCGGCCTCGCGCACTTGGCCGTGCATGCAGTCCGTGAAGGCGGACTTCGGGCCCTCGTTGCCGCGACTTCAGTCGCCCCAGCGGAGCCGAGGCCTCGGCATTCGTGACCGCTGCCGCGCCCAAGCTTCAAGGTTTCCGCGGCGAGATCCTCGCCCCGCGAGCATCGGATTGCGGGTGGGTACGGCGCGCCTGGGGCTCAGGATGACAGATCCCGTCGTCACGTCGGCATTGGATGCACCACGCGGAGTCCTGGTGTGTACCCCCTCTCCCACGCTGTTTGTGGGAGAGGGTGGACGAGCCTAAGCGAGGACGGTGAGGCCCCCCGCAGAGCCGAGGTCCCGGCAACCGTGACCGCTACCGCGCCCAGCCGATTACGCGACCGCGGCTAGATCCTTCGGCCCGCCAGGTGGCGTGTACGTGCGAGGCCGGCGTGGCTTGGCCTCAGGATGACAGACTGCGTGCCGAGTTCAACCGTGCGTTGCAGTCCGCGAAGGCGGACTTTGGGCCGTTGTTGCCGCGACTTCAGTCGCACCCGCAGGGCCGGGGGTCTCGACTCTCGTCCTCAGTACCCCGCGGAATCCCTCCCCGCCGAGTCGGGCGCGGCCGAGTCCGGGGCAGCCACGGTGCTGTCGCGCATCCCCGGGAGCTTGGGGCGCCCGTCGGTGCAGTACGTCTGGATCACCGGCACCACCAGCCCGCAGTTCGTATCGCCGCTGCAGCGCGCCGTCTGCCACGTGACCGAGCGTCGGATGGCGGTCGGCGGCGGCACGTTGTCGCAGTAGCCCGGCGATTCGCGGCTGGATTCCAGGCAGGCGCGGAAAAAGGCCCCGATCTCCATCTGCCCTCCGAACGAGCGGGCCTCCCCGGCACGCCGCTTGGCTTCCGTCTCGCACCCGGCCTCATCAGTGCCAGGGCCGAAGCGCTGTCCCTCGGCTTTGCCCTTGTCCACCCCGGCGCTCAGCTCTTCTTTGTTGCCGTTCAGCCAGAAGAACGAGGCCACCACCCCCAGGATCACCAGCACCACCAGCGCACCGCACCCGATGCCCGCGATCTTGAGGCACCCGCTGCGTGACGAAGACGAGGGAGGCGGAGGGGGAAGATTGATGCTCACGGGCGGATCGGGGCCAGGGTGACGGAAGCGAGCGACGGCAAACAAAAGGCGAGATGCCGGGCCGTTTGTCCAGCCCCGGAAACGGATCGGTGCCGGCGCTCTACTCCTCGTACGACTGGAGCATGCGCCTTTCTTCGCGCCGGGCGATGTCGCGCAGCGCGGCTTCCCAGCTGATGCGCTCCATCATGGCGGCGGCCTGCGCCTCGATCCAGATCTCGCGGAGCACCACGTCGGTCAGCCCCACGGCCTGCCCCTCGCGGGTGCGGCGCAGCTCGGCGGCGCGGCGGGCCAGGACGACCAGGTCGTCGGGGATGTCGGACTCGGGGTCCAGGTAGGCGCGGCCGGCCGTCTCGTCGCTGCGGCCGTCCGTCGGGTCGTCCGGCCTGGGCGGGCGCGGCTGCCACCGGCGCGGGTCCGACGACACGCGCACGGCCAGGCTTCCCTCGGCGAACGGCTGCCACCACTCGATCAGGCCGCCCTTCAGCTCGTCGAGCAGCTTTTCCATCGCGGCGCGGATGGGGCCCTTTCGCCCGCCCACGCGGCGGGCGCGCTCCACGATCAGCAGCAGGTCGGCGCCGGGCTGCTCATGGGCATGGCTCTGGATCCACCGCAGCGCCCGCTGCCGCGCCGTCTCCGGCCCCTCGTTCTGAAGGTCCAGCCGGCGCATGGGCGGGTACCGCTGCGCCTCGTACTGCCGGGCAAGCTCGTTCAGCCGCATCGCCCCCGCGTCTCCTCTACGCTCGTAAACGTGAACACGGGCGCGGGTTACGCATGGACGGGGCCGCGGAAAGGAAGGATCGCGCCTACAAGGCAGGCCTTGTCACCGACCGCCCACTGCGCTGCACTGGCCCGAGCAGTGGCCGTGCCTGCGCAAAGGGGGAAGAGCGCGGCCCGATCATCGTGATCTCAGCCGATTGCCCAGGCGATTGCCCCACACGGTGAGGAGCCGCTGGCCGGCGGTGGTGCACTGCGATGCGCGCGAGGCGGGGAACAGGCCCGCACGGCGAATCGGCTCGTAGGCACGCGCGTTGATGCCGTATACCAGGCAGGCGACGTTCTGAATCCGTGCCGCCGTGAGCCCGTGGCCTTCGGCAAAATCCCACTGGGCCCAGTTGGCGTCGGCCCGCTGCAGGGTAGTGATTCCCCGCAGCGCCACTCCCGACGGGTCATGGAAGCGCATCAGCAGCAGCGCCACGAGTTCGTCCACCGCCTGCTCCTCGCGCCCGCCCACCTGCAGATCCAGCTCGTCGATCACGCCATGGGCAACCGCGTGCAATTGCAGAAAGAACATCGCGGGGGCAAACGACTCCCGCAGTGTGTCGGCGGAAAGGAGGTTGTGCACCCGCGTCCCCATCCGATAGCAGATCTCCACCGCACGCTGCTCCGAAACCCACCGCACGTCGGAGGTGGGGCACTCGGCCATGCGAACCGCAATGCGGCGCGGCATGCGGAGCCACCCGTTCATCGCCAGCGCAAACTGCTCCAGCTGCCTGTCTTCCATCATCCGTCGTCGCACGCGGGCAGCCTCGGCTGACTGCACCTCCGGGTATTCAGCGACGAACTGCGCGCCAGCGGGGGTGGACAGGGCCGCGACAGCCAGGAGCGCGGCGCAGAAAGCGATTCGAAGTGTCGGCACGGGAGAGGGCCTGCGAAGGAAGGGGAAACGGATGAAGACGGCGAGGGATGGTAGGCACCCCCCATCCGGGAGTCAAGCACGTGCGGGCCGAAACCTCGCCGCCTGCCCCGCCCCTCCCCGTTCCGCGGCGCGGCTCGAAGAGGGGGAGTTCACCGCAAATGACGGCGGCTGGCGCTGATCAGCGAAGGTGCAGCCCGAAGTGGGAGGTCGTGCGCCGCCAGGCATCGCTGGCCACGTCGGCCTTGTACGCTTGGCCCGACGGGTTGGCGAAGGCATGGCCGGCGCCGGGATAGATCTGGATGGTGGCGTCCTTCCCCACGTCGCGCAGCGTCGACTCCATCTGCCGCACCTGGTCCACGGGAATGCCCTGGTCTTCGGCGCCGAACAGGCCCAGGAGGGGCGCGCGCAGGCGGGCCAGCTGCTCGCGGTCGGTCACTACGCGCCCGTAGTACATTACGGCCGCGTCGAACTTGTCGGGCAGGTTCAGCGCGCCCTGCAGCGCCCACGCCCCGCCGAAGCACCACCCCATGATGCCGATGCGCTGCGCCCCGGTGCGCTCCTCGAGCGACCGGACGGCGCCCGCCAGGTGGGCGATGCCGCGCGAGGGATTCTGCATCACGCCCTGCATCAGCGTGCGCGCCTGCTCCGGCGACTGCGCCACCTGCCCCTCGTACATGTCTACCGCGAGCACGCGGTAGCCCTCGCCCGCCAGCCGGCGCGCCATCATGCGGACGTTGTCGTTCAGCCCCCACCACTCGTGGATGACGACCACGGACGGCAGGGACGCATTCGCGGCGGCGCCTGCGGGACGCGCCTCGTAGCCGCGGACACGCGAGCCGTCCACCGAGTACTCCACCTCCTGCGCCACCACGGGGGTCCGCGGGTCCATGGTGGCCTCGTTGGCCACGGGCGTGTGCCCGGCGTGCTCGCGCACCATCGCATCCACGTGCGCCTGGCTGCCCGTGGTCCCCTCTACCGCCGGCCGGGTAGCGCACGCGCCGAGCACCAGCGCGGAAATCAAGATCGACAGCCTGCCCAGCATCGCGTTCCTCCCGAGGATTGAGATCACGAATTCACGCGGCACTTACGTCGCGAGAATCGTACGAGAGAGGCACCTCGGCTGCCGTGGGGCCCTCACCCGGCCGCGCTGACACGCGTGCCACCCTCTCCCACAAACAGCGTGGGCGAGGGGGTACACACCAGACGAGTGCGCGAAACCCGGCCGAAGCGCACTCGAATTCTCCCCTCTCCCGCTCGCGGGAGAGGGGCCGGGGGAGAGGGCAGCCGCGGCATGCGCCGGCCTATTTCGAAACGCCACATACCCCAGCACGCCTGGTCCGATCACGATCCCCGCCGCGCGCAAATGGGCTGGCTCCCTTCCCCCGCGCAGTTGGCGGGGGAAGGGGCTGGGGATGGGGGGGCGCCCGCCGCACGCGCCCAAGCGGCGGACCATGATCGAAGTTCTCCCCTCTCCGCACGCAGTTTGTGCGGGGAGGGGCCGGGGGAGGGGCAACCCCGGCGCCGAGCCGAGACCCAAGGCTCCGTGCCGCTGCCGCGCCCGGGCTGAAATGCGTCCGACGGTCCAGCGTGCGGGCGGGTTCGGTGCGCTCGCGCCTCTGGATGACAGATGGCCCGCCCCGCCAGCCGACCCGCACTCCCGCACTCCCGCACTCCCGCACTCCCGCACTCCCGCACTAACGCACTAACGCACTCCCCCACACTGGCCGGGAGATTGCGACTGGATGCCTCCAAACGCCGGGCACCGCCCCGGCACGGATGATGAAGGACCCGCAACGTCTATGGAATACGCACGCGACGACTACCTGTTTCCGCTCTGGACGGAGCCCCACTCCCGGTGGGAGCGGTCCGGCCTCAAGCCACAGCAGGAGCGGCACTTCAACCGCGTCGCTACGCTGCTGGTGGGGCTGTTCCTGACCGGGTGGGTGTACACCATCGGCTTTGCGCCGCGCGCGGACCTGGACCTCAACCAGCCCGCGGTCGCCAGCATCACCTCGCAGATCCTGCGAAGCCCGCTGGCGTCCGACGCCGCGCCGGAGCCCGCGTTCCTCGTGGATGAGTTCGTCCGCTCCTTCGAGGAGGACTTCCAGGAACAGGTAGGCGGCCTGAGCGGCGCCGTGAAGGTGGAGATCCTGGCACCCGGCGAAACGCTGCAGGTGCCCGGGGCCGACACGCTTCCGGAAGGCGCCCAGATCGTGCTTCGCCCCACCGACGGCGCGGGAGGAACGGGCGCGGCGTCGGAGGTGCCGGCCAGCCAGGCGCCCGGCGAGTCGGGAATCTGGAACCTGGCGCTGCGGGTGCGCGACGCCATCCGCCCCGCCTCTACCGTGAGCGTGATCACCCTGGTGCCGCTTTCGCGCAAGCAGGGCGGGCGCATCGGCAACTACCGCATCGGCAACTGGCCCAACGAGCAGGGCGGCGCCACCAACCCCATCTACCGCCCGCCGGCGGGGATGATCGAGGTGACGCAGGCGAACAAGGAAACCTGGCTCTCGGAGCACATTCAGCTCAAGGACTTCATCACCAAGGGCCAGGAAGGGGTGTGGCCCAAGTACGTGGTGGTGCAGCCGCCCATCCTCGACAAGATCGAGCTGGTGGTGCAGGAGCTGGAAAGCATGGGGCACCCGGTGAAGAACATCTTCGCCGTCAGCGGCTTCCGCACGCCGGCGTACAACGCGGGCGGCGGCAACACGGCGGGGCGCGGCAAGCTTTCGCGCCACATGTACGGCGACGCCATGGACATCGCCATCGACAACGACGAGAACGGCATCATGGACGACCTGAACGGCGACGGCAGCATCAACCTGTCGGACGCGCGGGTGATCGGCCAGGCCGTCGACCGGGTGGAACGCAAGTACCCCAACCTGGTGGGGGGGATGCACTACTATCCCCCCACCGGGGGGCACCAGGGCATGGTGCACATCGACACGCGGGGCTATCGCGCCCGCTGGTGAACGGGCGGCTGGCGCCCGGATCCTCGTGACCTCAGGAGCCAACGGTGGTGGACGACGGACGTAACGCGGGACTCCACACGGAGCGGCGCGATGCGCGCGATGAAGACGAGGGCGCGCGCACGCCTCAGATGGACGTGCGCGATGAAGACTTGGAGCCGCATGCAGGCCTCCGGTACATCGCGCGGATGTTCAAGATCCTGGCGCTGCTGCTGATCCTGTTGCTGGTGGCGGAGATCGTCATCGGCCTGGTGCAGCAGGGCAACGCGGCCATCCCGCGGCTGCTGATCGAAGCCACGCGTCTGATCGTGTTCGCCGGCCTGCTCTGGGGCGCGGCCGACATGGGGCTAATGCTCATCGAGAGCAACCACGACCTGCGCGCCACGCGCATCCTGGTGGGGCGCCTGAACAACCGGGTACAGAAGATGGAGCAGATCGCCCACTCGGTTCAGCGCTCCATGGGCCCGCAGTCGTCCTCGTCCGGCGGCCACCCCCCGCCCTCGCCCGGGCCGCGGGGCGACCCGCGGCTCTGAAGGCACGCGATCCGAGTACTGCGGCGCTCATCAGGGACGGGGAAGCGGACGCGCTTGACGGAAGCCGTCGGTCGGATTAGTATTCGGTAACACGTAAAGCGCAGCCGGGAGTGGGCACCGCACTGGTGGAGCCCCAAGCGAAAGCCCCGGCTGCGCACGTGTATTCTAGGGCCACACCCGGCCCCTCCAAACCTGCTTCTCCACCGTAGCCCAGAGGCGCTTCACTGCGAGCGCCTGCTGGGTATTCTTGTTCTTGTCCCGCTGGTATCGCTGGCAAAGGAACGCGCAGTTGTCCGCCAGTTGGAGCAGGCGGCTGTTGTGGGATTTCACCCAGTGAACGTTGTCGATGATCCGGGTGAGGTCGATGGGCTGATGTCCGAAGCCGGTACCCAGTTGCTTGTATCTCGGCAGGTCCTCGATCACCTGCTGTTCCACCGACTTCTCCTCGTCCGAGACCAACAGCCCGTACTTGCGCTTGGCGCGAAGGAAGCGCTCCACGTCTTCCGCGAAGAAGAGGAACGCCAGCTTGTGCGGGTGCATGGGCTTGGGATACCGCGCCGCCAGCGCGGGCTTGTGGATGCCATGCCAGATCACCTGGACGCCGAAGCGAGGCAGCAGATCGACCATGCTTTGGTACAGGGCGATTCGATCGGCAGGCTTCAACGCGGCGCATGGGCCCTCGCCTCGGTACATGTCGCTACCCTTGCACTCGAAGCCGGACGCGTGGCATGCAGATCCGAACCGCCCTTCGAGAGTGGCGGTCACGGCATCCTCGAGAGGACGCGCCTGGTCGCTGTGGATCGCGAGCCCGACCAGGTAGTTGATCGTGATCGTGGGGTGCGTCAGGTCCGCCCCGGTGTTGCCACTTCCATCGAAGAAGAACAGGTACATGGCGCCCTCGTCTGGTTACGCGGGCGCACACGATAGCTGGAACAAACGCCACGGCGCAAAGGGCGCTTAATCCGCCACCAAGCGAATGGGAGAGCCGCGGAGGAGCACGAATGCTCTCCGCGGCTCTCTGTTCCCCGTGGCTCCGTCTGAGACGATCTACCGCGTTCCGTGCGCGATCACCCTCATGATCGCCGCTTCGGCCACGCGGTCCACGTCGCGGGAGCTGAGGGTGTGGTGGTTCATCAGGATGGAGAACACCATCGGCTCGCCGGCGGCGGTGGTGAAGTAGCCGGAGAGTGAGCGAACGCCGGACAGGGTGCCCGTCTTGGCACGCAGGTTCCCCTCCGCCGGAGTGCCGCGCATGCGGCTGGCCAGCGTGCCGTCGCGCCCGGCGATGGGGAGCGAGGCCGCGAACACCTGCGCGTGCGGGCTGCGCGACTCGCGCTCCAGCAGCGCCACCAGGAACGCGGGCGCGACCAGGTTGTAGCGCGACAGCCCCGAGCCGTCCGCCTGCGCCAGCAGACGCGGCGGCATTCCCCACGCACGCGCCAGGCTGTCCACGACGGCGATCCCCGCGCCTGCCGATCCCATCCCCCGCAGCTCCGCGCCCAGCGTCTTCAGCAACACCTCGCCGATCTGGTTCTGGCTGGGCTTCATGAACGCCGCCAGGATCTCCGCCATCGGCGGGGAGGTGTGGGTGAAGAGCAGGGTGTGCGTTCCAGGTGCCCCCTCCCGCTGGTCCGCGTCGTATGCGCCGCCGTCCACGCGGATGCCCGCCTCTACCAGCGCGTGCCGCAGCGCCGCCGCGAAGAACGCCGTGTTGTTGCGGATGGCGATGGATTCCTCCACGAACGCCGTATCCGCGGGGATGGAGCCCGACACCGTCAGCCCGCCGCCCTGGTCGGCGCGGATCACGCGGAAGGTGGCCTGCGAGTCCGCCGCCCCGACCGCCACCGTCCCGCTCACGTCTACCCATCCCTGCGCCGCCGGGCGAACCGTCACCCGCGCCGTGGGTCCCCCGGCGGGCTCGGCGCGGACGGTGACGAATCCCTCGTTCATCATCAGGCCGCCGACCTCGGCCGAGTAGGGCGCGTCCGTGTCGTCCCAGGCCCACCCCCGCCCGTACGGCACGTCATCGAACACGTCGTCGTTGCCCAGCACGTTTCCCGTCACCCGCGTGACGCCGTGCGTACGCAGCGAATCGGCCCAGGCGCGGAAGACCGTCCGCACGTCGCCCATCATGTGCTCCGAGATGCTCGGATCCCCCGAGCCCAGCACCACCAGGTCGCCGCGCAGCACGCTACCGCTCACCGGGCCCGCCGCGGCCACCCGCGTCCGGTAGCGGTACTCGGGGCCCAGCGCCTCCAGCGCGGCCGCGGCGGTGACGATCTTCATGTTGGACGCCGGGACGAACATCCGCCCCGCGTTGTGCGCGTACACCGTCTCGCCCGTGCGCATGGACTTCACCAGCACGCCCCAGTGCGCGTTGGCGAACAGCGTGTCATTGAAGATGCTGTCCAGCTCCACGGCGATGGGCTTGGGCGTGGGTGTGCGGACGACGGTCGATCCCGCCGCGGGCACGGGAGCCAGCGCCGGCTGGGCGGGCGCGCAGGCGGCCGCCAGCAACGCGAGAACAACGGCAGCAGAACGGCGGATGGGCATCATCTGCGAAAGTGCTGAGGGTGGTGCGGCGCGGATCGACGTACCGGCACGCCGTCAGAGCATGGCTTCCAGGCGCGCCTTCACCGACGGCCACTCATCGTCCACGATGCCAAAGTAGACCGTGTCGCGGATGCGGCCGGCCTCGGTGATGGCGTGTTTCCGCAAGATCCCCTCCTCACGCGCGCCGATGCGCAGGATGGCGCGGCGCGACCGCTCGTTCAGCACGTCGGTCTTCAGCTCCACGCGAATGCAGCCCAGCGTCTCGAACGCGTGGCGCAGCATCAGGTACTTGGCCTCGGTGTTCACCGCCGTGCGCTGCCAGGGCGAGGATATCCACGTCCAACCGATCTCCACGCGCCGGTGCGCCGCCTCGATGCTGCCATAGCGCGTGCTGCCGATCACCCGCTCGCCCGCCGCGTCCAGGGTGACGAACGGCAGCGCCGTCCCCCGCGCCTGCCCGTCGAGCGCCGCCTGCACGTAGCGGCGCATGTCGTCTTCCGCGTGCACCTGCGACGTCGTGAGCCGCCACAGTTCAGGGTCGCTCGCCTCCCACAGGGCAGGAACGTGATCCAGCGTCATCGGCACCAGGCGGACGTGCCGGCCCTGCAGCACCACGGGCTCCAGTTTCACGATTCGAACGGGTTCGGGGATGCCGTGAACGCGAACCCTCTTCCGCGGCGGTGCGGAAGAGGGCGATGCGGATCGTCGGGACGCGCGGCCCCGCCCTACTCCGCCCGCACCGGCGCGGGATCGGACTGGCGGAGCTTGTCCAGGTACGCGCGGATGCGCCTGGCGTTGGCGCCCACGTCGCCGCGGCCGATCCGCGACTTGCTGCGCACGTCCACGCGCGAGATGCCCGAGGCGGAGCTGACGCGCACCACCACGTCGTCCTTGAAGCCCATGAACGGCGTGGTGGCGGTGCCCTCGATTCGGCCGTCGCGGCGGTTCTGATCCACCAGCTCCCATCCCATGTCGCGAACCGTCTCCAGCGCCAGCGTGAACGCCGAGTCCACGGGCATGGCGAGCATCAGCGGCTTGATGTCGGGGTACGCCTCGAGCTGCTGCCGCGCGATGGAGTCGCCCGCGTACTCGGGGGGGTTCGGCGCGTCCTTCCGCAGCGGGGCGATGGCCACGAACGCGGGCGGGTTGGCGACGTCGGTGGTAATGTCGTGGATGCCCGGGTACTTCATCGCCTCGTTGCGCCAGCTCCACGGCAGGTACAGCATCAGCGCGCCGATCACCAGCCCCGCCGCGGCCAGCGCCCGGCCCCGCCCGCGCGCCAGCGCCAGCCCGGCGATGGAGACCAGCGCCGCCGCGCCGCCGGCGTAGGCCGCCCAGCCCATCATCTTGAACGCCGTGCGGAAGTGCCAGAAGCCCATCCGCGTTCCCGGGCCGCTGAGGAACAGCAGCAGGGCGGCGAGGAGCGCCAGCATCAGCCCGGCGAGGGCCACGGGGTGCACGCGGCGGCGGGAGGCGTCGTCCAGGTCAACCATTCTTTTCCTTGAGTTTACGGGTGCGCCGCCGCTTCCACGCGATGGGCGCCAGGCTCAGCACACCGAGCATCCCCAGCGCGATCAGCGTCTGTCCGCTGACCAGGTCGCTCGCGCTTTCGATCTCCGACAGCGACTCGCCCACGTTCACGAACACGAAGCTGCCGGGAAGGATACCGATCGCCGTCGCCGCGAAAAAGGTGCGCACCTTCACCGGGGTGAACGCGGGCACCAGGTTCATCAGCCAGAAGGGAAAGGCGGGGACCAGCCGGGTGAAGAGAATGTAGTTGAATCCATCCTCCTCGAACCGGCGCGCCATCCGCTTCAGCCGCGGACCCATCCGGCGCCGCACCGCGTCGGCGAACAGGTAGCGGGCGGAGAGAAAGGCCAGCGTGGCGCCGATGCTGGCCGCTACAACCACCAGCGCCGTGCCGATCCACCGGCCGAACAGGAAGCCGACGGCGAACGACATCAGGATGCCGCCGGGAAAGCTGAGCGCCGTCGCCACCACGTACACGGCGAACGCCAGCAGCAGCATGGTGACGAAGTGCCGCTGGGTGTACGCCAGCAGGGTGGCGCGATTCTCCTTGAGCGACTCCAGCGTCAGGTAGCGGTGCCCGCCCAGCGCGAAGAACGCGGCCAGGCCGCCCAGCATCACCGACGCCAGGACCACCTTCTTCCACCGCCCCCCGCGCCGGCGGCGCGGCGATGGCGGAGTAGCGGGCTCGGGGCCGGCGGTCACCTGCAGATCGCTTTCATCCTGCGCGTGGGTGCGGCGCGGCGGCGGAGGGTGGGAGGTGCCCTCAATCTACCGCCCCCCGAACGCGCCGCAACGTTCGCCGTGTCTGGATGCGGATGCGGTGGCGCCCCGATTGCCAGCGCACCAGCGGACGCGCGAACGTGACGACGGACCTGAACGGACTCTGACGATGACGACGGAAAGCAGCGAGCGGCACCACCGGCTGGCGGACGATCGGGGGCCGGTGCCCGTTGGGATCGTGACGGTGAGCGATTCGCGGACGGAGGAAACCGACACGAACGGCGCCTGGCTCAAGGAGGCGATCGCAGCCGGCGGCCACACGGTCGCGGACTACCGGCTGATCCGCGACGACCCCGACGAGGTGGATGCGGCGCTGCTCGCGATGGCGTTCGGGGGCTCGCGCATCGTGGTGTTCAACGGCGGCACCGGCATCGCGCCGCGCGACACTACGTACGACGTGCTGGCGAGGCGGATGGAGAAGCCGATCCCCGGGTTTGGCGAGCTGTTCAGGATGCTGAGCTGGGACCAGGTGGGAGCCGCCGCCATGCTTTCGCGGGCGACGGCGGGAGTGTACCGCGGGAGGGTGGTGTTTTCGCTCCCCGGCTCGCCCGCCGCGGTGCGCCTGGCCTGGGAAAAGCTGATCGAGCCGGAGATCCGGCACCTGGCGTGGCTGGTGGAGGGGTGAGGGCCTGAGCCGCCGACCTGGCGTGTGCGACCGGCGCCCCCCATCCCCAGCCCTTCCCCCGCAAACTGCGCGGGGGAAGGGAGCCAGCCCGGCGCGCGTCCCAAATCCCGCCACACCACCGCCTGTCATCCTGAGGCCCAGACGCACGACACTCGCCCGCACGCCGTACTTCGCGGGCCGAAGGATCTAGCAGAGGACACTTCTCAGCCCGGGCGCGGCAGCGGTCACCGGAGCAAAGGCCTCAGCTGCCCTGGAGCATGTGGCGTTTCGAGGTCGGTCGTGCAGTCCCCGGCTGCCCTCTCCCCCGGCCCCTCTCCCGCAAGCGGGAGAGGGGAGAATTCGATCCCGCTTCGGCTGGCTTGGCGCACTCAACTTCGCGTGCAGTCCGCGAAGGCGGACTTCGGGCCGTCGTTGCCGCGACTTCAAGCGCCCCAGCA
Source organism: Longimicrobium sp. (assembly GCF_036388275.1). Taxonomy (NCBI): domain Bacteria; kingdom Pseudomonadati; phylum Gemmatimonadota; class Longimicrobiia; order Longimicrobiales; family Longimicrobiaceae; genus Longimicrobium; species Longimicrobium sp. The sequence continues at coordinate 59,737 of NZ_DASVSF010000098.1, read as the reverse complement.
GAGCCGAGGCGGGTTGTCATGAAGCCGCGCCCGCGATCTCCTGCAGCTGCTCGGCGTTCAGCCGATAGGTGTACCACTCGGTCATCCGGCGGGCGCCCAGCTTGTCGTAGAACCCGATCGCGAGCTCGTTCCAGTCCAGCACCACCCACTCCATCCGCCCGCATCCGCGACGCACCGCCTCACCCGCCAGGAACCGGAAGAATGCGCCTCCGATCCCGTGGCGCCGCGCGTCGGGCAGCACGAAGAGGTCTTCCAGGTACAGCGTGGGAAGCGCCAGGAACGACGAGTACGTTTCCAGCACGATGGCGTACGACACCGCCGTCCCGTCCAGCTCGCCCAGGAACACGCTGATCCGCTGCCGCGGCCCGAACGCGTCCGCCACCAGCCGGCCGCGCGCCTCGGGCGAGGGCCGGTCCAGCTTCTCGTAATCGGCGAGCTGGTCCACCAGGCCCAGGAACGTGTCCGCGTCGTTTGGCGTGGCGGGGCGGATGGTGATGCGGGCGCTCATTCGGCGGCGGCGGACGCGTCCTGCGGGAACGGCCGCGCACGGTAGAAGGTGAGCGCCGTGTTGTCGTCGATCTCCACGCGCTTGCCGCCACCGGGCAGCTCGTGGTCGATCGCGTGCTCCACGGCCAGAATGGAGGCGAACGGCGTCTGCTGCCACGTCTCGATCAGCCGGTCCAGCATCTTGGACCCGTACGGCGGATCGGCGAACGCGATGTCGTAGGCGAACGGCTCCAGCGCCTCGGCAAAGGGCAGCGCGTCCTTCTTGAACAGCCGCGACCGCTCGCGCACGTGCAGCGCGGCGATGTTCGCCTTCAGCGCGTGGACGCTGGCGGGTCGCGTCTCCACGAAATCCGCGGTCGCGGCGCCGCGCGACATGGCCTCCAGCCCCAGTGCGCCGGTGCCGGCGAACAGGTCGATCACGCGGGCGCCCTTCAGCTTGGGCTCCAGCAGCCGAAGCCACTCCTGCCGCACGTGTTCCGCCGTCGGGCGAACGCGCTTGTCCGGCGGCGACATCAGGTGACGCCCCGCCCACTTTCCCCCGATGATCCTCATCCGGCACTCACGGAGTGATCCACTGCTTCCATTTCGCTTCGTCCCAGCCCACGGTCAGTTGGTTGCCGGCGCGCACCAGCGGCGTCACCAGCAGCATCGGGTCGTCCACCAGCAGAGGCAGGATCTTGGCCTCGGGCACGTGCGCCACGTGCAGGCCGCGCTCGCGGAAGCGCTTGCCCTGCCGGTCCAGCAGCGCCTCCGCGCCGAAGCGCTCGGCGAAGCGCTTGAGCTCGCCCGTGGCCGCGGCGCGCTCCTTCAGGTCGACGAAGTGCGTCTTGACGCGTCGCTCCTTGAAGAACCGCAGCGCCTTCTTGCTCTCGTTGCAGCTCTTGGTGCCGAATATCTGTACTTCCATCGTGATCCGCGAACTCGGTTTTGCGGAATCGGTAGAGCCTCCGCAGAGATTGGGCGACCACGATTTGTGCCGCGGCGACCCTGGCGGGCCGGGGTGCCGTTCGATCACTCCGGCGCATTCCCCGGCTGCCCTCTCCCCCGGCCCCTCTCCCGCAAGCGGGAGAGGGGAGAATTCGATTGCGCTTCGGCTCGGCTTCGTGCACTCGACCGGCCCGCCCAGTCCGCGCAGGCGGACTTCGTGCCGTTGTTGCCGCGACTTTAGTCGCCCCAGCGGGGGCGGGCAGGCGCCTAGCGAGCCGAAGGAGCCCCCCGCGTCAACCGCCGCACCGTCCACGCCAGCGCCAGGTTGATGGGCAGCGCCAGCGCGATCATCTGCGCGTTGCGCTGGTCCAGCCAGGGAAGCACCTGCGCCACGAATCCGAACACCGAGAGGGCCGCCACCGCCGCCGCCAGCACCCACGCCGGCCGCGCCGCCCACCGTACGCCATACGCCACGCACGGCACCAGCAGGATCAGCGGCAGCGCCAGCGGCGACAGCTGCAGCATGTTCTCGTTGCCGTAGGCGATGCGATGGTTGGTGAACGCCCACAGGTACACCAGCACGAATCCGCCTACCCCCGCGAACAGCAGCCACAGCGCGCTCACCGCGCCAAAGCCCATCCGCGCCAGCCCCGAGCGCGGCGCCGCGCGCCCCATGGCCACCAGCGCCCCCCCGATCAGCACCCCCGCCACCAGGAACCACGGCGTCCACGTCGGCGGCTTGGACAGCGGGGCGGCGCGGCCCTGCGCCTCGATCAGCGTCCACTCGCGCTTCACCAGCGGCACCTCGCGCCCCGCCTCGTCCAGCACCTTCGCCTCGCGGAACCGCTCCTGCACCTTGAAGGGCAGGAACATCTCTTCCCAGCGCGAGATCTTGTGGTCCGACGCGGGCCCCAGCCCACCCGTGATGCCGGTGTACGAAACGGGGTCACCCGCGATCAGCCGCTCGCTGTGCCACCGGTACGTCGTGTTGGTGGGCACCTCTTCCGTCGCCGCCCGCAACCGCCCGCCGATCACCCGGTCCACCACGTCACGGATGCGCGTGGAGCAGTTGTCGCGATAGTAGTCGTACAGGTAGTCCTTGTTCTGTGGCAGCGCGTTCACCTCCAGCAGCCGCTGCAGCTCGCGCTTTTGCGCGGCCGTCAGGTTCAGCTCCTGCCCCCACACCGAGCGGTTGAAGTACTCGTACTGGTACAGCGTGTTCTGGATGTCGGAAACGCCCAGCTCGTACAGCAGGTTGCCCGCGATGAAGCGGCTCATGAACCCCGGCGAGGCAAAGTCGAACACTCCGTAGTTGTACACGCGGTCCGTTCCCGCCGCCGGATCGTGGATCCAGATGGCGTCGTGGCCGAACTTTTCCCACACCATCTTGCCCTGCCCCATCACCAGGTGCACCACCGTGAGCCCCGTGTCGGGAACCATGGTGACCTGGGCGCGCAGAGCGGGGGCGGAAAAAACGGCCAGCAGGGCGGCCAGCAGGGGGGCTCGCCAGGAACGAGGGATGGGCATCGGAGCTCGGGATGTGCCGTGAAAGCGGTTGCCGGGGCGAAATTTAGCGCCCCCGCACGCCGCCGCGCCATGCCGGGCGGGCTTTCGCGCCGGAAGGCCGCGGGATAGTGTCACCCCAGGCAGCGAAGGAGGCACGCACACCACGGCGAGCGAGGGCACGTGTTCCGGGACGATCTTCTGGCGGGCAAGACGGTGCTGGTGACGGGTGGCGGGTCGGGGCTGGGGCTGTCGATGTCACGCAAGTTCGCCGCGCTGGGCGCCAACGTGGCCATCACCGGCCGCAGCGCCGAGCGGCTTGCGGACGCCGCGGGGCAGATCAGCCCCGGCGGCGAGCGCATCTTCACGCATCCCTGCGACGTGCGCGACTTCGCCCAGGTCGAACAGATGGCGGCGGCGGTGACCGAGCGGTTCGGCGGTATCGACGTGCTGGTGAACAACGCCGCCGGCAACTTCCTTTCGGCCACGGAAGACCTGTCGCCCAACGGCTTCAACGCCATCGTGCAGACGGTGCTGAACGGGACGTTTCACGCCACGCTCGCGGTCGGCCGGAAGATGATCGAGGCCGGGCGTGGTGGAAGCATCCTGAACATCGTCACCACGTACGCGTGGACGGGGTCGGCGTTCGTCGTCCCCTCCGCGGCGGCTAAGGCGGGCGTGCTGGCGATGACGCGGTCGCTGGCGGTGGAGTGGGCCACGTACAAGATCCGCAGCAACGCCATCGCCCCCGGCCCGTTCCCGACGGAGGGCGCATGGAACGCGCTGATGCCCACGCCCGAGTTGGAGGCCGAGGCGAAGGCGCGCATCCCCATGAACCGCTTCGGCGAGCACGACGAGCTGGCGAACCTGGCCGCGTTCCTGGTGTCGGACGGAGCGCCGTTCATCAACGGTGAGGTGGTGACCATCGATGGCGGAGAGTGGATCGGCTCCGGCGGCGAGTTCAACGGGCTCACCCGCATGCCGCGCGCGATGGTGAAGGGGGCCCTCCAGGCGATGCGCGGCAAGTGAGAGCCGCCTTTCTCGCCATCGGCGACGAGATCGTCGGCGGGCTGACGGTCGACACCAACTCCGGCTTCCTGGCGACGGAGCTGAAGCCGCTCGGCGTGCAGCCCGTTGCGGGCTTCGCCGTGGTGGACGACGAAGACGACATCATCCGCGCACTCCGCCGCGCGCTGGACGAGGCCGAGCTGGTGGTGTGCACCGGCGGGCTGGGCCCCACCGCGGACGACCTGACGACGGCGTGCGTGGCCAAGCTCGCCGGGCGCGAGCTGTTGCTGGACGAGCCGTCGCTGCGCGCCATCGAGGAGCGGTTCCGGGCCCGCGCGATGGAGATGTCGCCCAACAACCGGAAGCAGGCATTGTTTCCGGAGGGCTCCACCATCTTTCCCAACCCCAACGGCACCGCGGCCGGCTTCGTGTGCCCGGTGGAGGTGAACGGCGCCACCCGCCACGTGGCGTGCTTTCCCGGCGTGCCGCGCGAAACGCGCGAGATGGTGCCCGCGTCGCTGGTACCGTGGGTGGCGGCTCGTACGCCGGACCAGAAGTTCGCCTCGCGCTCCTTCAGCACCTTCGGCTTGGCGGAAAGCAAGCTCGACGAGCTGCTGGAGGGCGCCATCGATCCGTCCGAGGCGCGCCTGGCGTTCCGCGCGGCATTCCCGCGGATGCAGGTGCGGGTGACGGTCTTTGGGAGGCCGGACGACGACCTGGAGCCGCGCCTGGACGATCTGGAGGCGCGCATCCGCGAGCGGCTGGGCAGCGCCATCTACGCCGTGGGCGACGAGGGGATGGAGGAAACCGTCGGGCGGCTGCTGCGCGAGCGCGGGCTGACGCTGGCCGTTGCCGAGTCGTGCACGGGCGGCAAGATCGGCGACCGCGTGACGGACGTGCCCGGCAGCTCCGAGTACTTCCTGCTCGGCGTGGCCACGTACGCCAACGAGGCCAAGGTGCGCGTGCTCGGGGTGTCGGAAAGCACCCTCGCGGAGCACGGCGCGGTGAGCACCCAGACGGCCGAGGAGATGGCGGCGGGCGTGCGCAAGCTGGCGGGTGCGGACCTGGGCATCGCCACGACGGGAATCGCCGGCCCGGGCGGCGGCACGCCGGAGAAGCCGGTGGGCACGCTGTGCATCGGCCTGGCGTGGGAAGGCGGGCAGTGGTCGCGCCGCTACGACGTGGGCAACCGCGGCCGCGAGTGGCTGAAGGGCATGGCCGCGCAGATCGCGCTCGACCGCGTCCGCCAATGGTTGCTGGGCGCGGCGGATTGAGGATGGGGCTTGAACTTTCTGTTCACTTCTATACTGTTGTGGGTAAGGAATCCGCGCAGGAGACCACACCATGAATGTCGAACGGATGGACGTTGCGCACGTGCGGGAACGGCTGAGCGAGGTGCTGAAGCGCGTCGAGCAGACGCGCCGCCCCGTCGTGCTCATGTGCGACGGCCACGAGGTCGGCGCGCTGGTCCCCATGCAGACACTGGAATTCGTGGTGGAGGCGCGGGAGGCCCGCCACCAGGCCTTCCTGCGCGCGGGGGAGCAGATGCCGGATTATCCGGAAGAAGAAGTCGAGCACGACATCGCTGAGGCTTTGGCGGCAGTCAGGAGGCAAGGTGCGACGAGTAGTCTTTGACACGTCCGTGCTGGTGAGCGTAGCCCTGAAACCGAAAGGAGTGCCCGCTCAAGCCTACGAGGCTTGGCGGGCACTTCGATTTTCTCTTTTCACGACACAGGCGATTCTCGACGAGCTTCGGCGGACGCTCGCGTACCCACGCGTTCTTCGGAAGTACGACTGCAAGCTGAGGGTTTCCATCCTCCTCGCCGAACTCTCCGAGGAGGCCGGCAGGGTGCCCGGGACTGCTCCGGTGGACGTCTACGTCCGCGATCCCAAGGACTACATCATCCTCTCCGCCGTCGCCGATGCTGCCGCGGACGTACTCGTATCGAGCGATCAGGACCTGCTGACCCTGGGTGACTATCGCAGCGCGTTGATCCTGACGCCGCGGCAGTTCCTGTCGTGGCTGGACGAAACGGAACCGGAGAGCGAGAGATGAAAACGGAACGCATGCAAGTACCAGAAGCGCGAGAGCAGTTTGGGAGGGTGGTAGCCCGTGTTCGCGACAACCGCGTTCCGGTGGTGCTGGAAGAAGGCGGGCGAGAGGCCGGGGCCATCATTCCAATGTCCATGTACCGCACGTGGGCCGAACTCGAATGCAGGTGGGAAGGGTTCGCCCGTGCGGGCGCGCGGATGCCCGGCTGTACCGAAGAGGAGTTGGAGGACATCATCCACGCAGCGATGCTTGACGCTCGGGGCACTCGGCGGGGCCCCGGGCGTGCGTGAGCGCCAGGTGCCCGCAGCCTTCGGACCGTTGCTTGCGCGTAGGCGGTCCGAACCGTGGACTGGAGACGACAATGGCGGGTGGCGACGGGTTGGTGGAGCAAGCGCTGAACGCGGCTCGTGAAAAGTTCGGGGTGCGCCCGGAGTTTCCGCGGGAGGTGACGGAGGCCGCAGCCGAGGCTGCCAGGCGAGTCGTGTCCCCCGGCAACGGCCGCGAGGACCAACGCGACCTGCCGCTGGTGACCATCGACCCGCCGGGCAGCCGCGACCTGGACCAGGCTGTCGGGATCAGAGCGGAGCCGGACGGCGGATTCCGCCTGTGGTACGCCATCGCCGACGTCGGCTTCTTCGTGGACCGCGGCGGCCCCATCGAGGCCGAGGCGTTCAAGCGCGGCGTGACGTTCTACGCGCCCGACCACAAGGTGTCGCTGTATCCCCCCGCCATCAGCGAGAACGCGGGCAGCCTCCTTCCCGACGTGGACCGCCCCTGCATTCTCTTCGACTTTGCGCTCGACGACCGCGCGGAAGTCAGGGAGCTCACCGTCACCCCTGCGGTGGTCCGCAGCCGCGCGCAACTGACGTACGCGCAGGTGGTGGAGCACGTGTGCGAGGGCGGAACGGCGTTCCGCGGCAAGGAGTGGGTGGGAACGCTGGACGGCATGCGCCGGTTCGGCGAGCTGCGCGAGAAGATCGAGGCGGAGCGCGGCGGCGTGTCGCTTCCGCTGGTGTCGCAGCACGTAACGCAGATGGCAGCTAAAAACCTGGGGTACGCGCTGGAGTTCGAGCAGCCGATGCCCTCGGAAGAGTGGAACGAGCAGGTGTCGCTGCTGGTGGGGCACTGGGCCGCACGGCGGATGCTGGAAGCCGGCATCGGCATGCTGCGGACGATGCCCGCGCCCAATCCCGAGGCCCTCGCGGGCTTCCGCCAGGGCGCCCGCGCGCTGGGCTTCGCGTGGCCGGACGAAATGAGCTACCCGGAGTTCATCCGCTCGCTGGACGTGAAGCATCCCCGCATCACGCCATTGGTGTGGCAGGCGCGGCCGGTGATGCGCGGCGCGGATTACGTATCGTTCGACGGCGAGCCGCCCGAAAACCCGCTGCACCACGCGCTGGCGATGCCGTACGCCCACGCCACGGCGCCGCTCCGCCGCCTGGGCGACCGCTACGTGCTGGACCTCCTCGTCACCCTCGCCGCGGGAGGCCGTCCCAGCGCGGAAGAGGTGGACACGCTCAAGCGGCTGCCCGCCGTGATGAACGACGCCGATTCGCGCGCGGCCAAGCTGGAGCGCCGGGCCGTCGACGTTGCCGAAGCGTGGATGCTTCGCGACCGCATCGGCCAGTCGTTCGCGGCGACGGTGCTGGGCGTGCGTGGAGGCGACGTGGAGGTGCAGATCGAGGATTCCCCCATCCGCGCCGCCGCCGACAAGGGGAATGCGCGCTACGATCCCGGCCAGCCGCTGACCGTGATCCTGGAGAGCGTGTCGGTGCAGGACGGACGCGTTGAATTTCGCGTAGGCAGCTGAGGCGGCGCCGAAGGTGGCGTTTCGACGTGAGTCGGGTGCATCCGCGGCCGCCCCCATCCCAGCCCTTCCCCCGCAAACCCCGCGGGGGAAGGGAGCCAGTGCCGTGCGCCAGACCGGCCTCTTTGCGAGATAGCGAGGAAGCCTGCCGGAGGGCATTTCAGGTCTCCCCCTCCCCTGCGCAGCGGGGGACGGGGGCCGGGGGGAGGGGGCTCCCTGCGGCATGCACCGGCCGTCAGTCGAACCCGGATCGAAGTTCTCCCCTCTCCCGGCGCAGTTTGCCGGGGGAGGGGCCGGGGTTGGGGCCACCCGCGGCATGCGCCCGCAGGCAGCCCAAGCGATGTGAAGTTCCTCCGCGTCCGTGCAGCATCTCGGGTTTCCGTGCCGCTGCCGCGCCCGGGCTGAAAAGCATCCGCGGCTAGATCCCACGGCGCGCACGGGCGTGGCGTACGGGGCGGTCCGGTGCGCTCGCGCCTCTGGATGACAGAGGAGCGCTCTGCGACTGGCCTTACGCACTCCCGCACTCCCCTACCCCGCCCATGGCCCACCGCTTGCTGCCCGCGCGGCGAAACGAACGCCACCCGACCACCAAGAGAGACTGATGCCGGAGAGGATCGACGCCAGCCGCAGGGTCGTCATCGAAAACGTGTATCCCGAGCTGGACTGCGGTCGCTACGCCGTAAAGCGCGAGGTGGGCGACACCGTTTCGGTAGAGGCCGACATCTTCAAGGAAGGCCACGACGCCCTCTCCGCCGCCATCTGGTACCGCCCCGAGGACGACGAGACGTGGCAGGAGTCGCGGATGAAGTTCTGGGACAACGACCGCTGGCGCGGCTCGTTCTCCCCCGACCGCAACTGCCGCTGGTACTTCATCGTCGTCGCGTGGACCGACGTCTTCGGCACCTGGCAGAGCGACCTGCGCAAGAAGTACGACGCGGGCCAGGAGGTGCTGCTGGAGTTGTTCGAGGGCGCCCAGCTGATCGCCAGCGCCGCCGCCCCGCTGGCCCACGGCCCCGACCGCGCGCGGATGATGGAATACCTGGCCGAGGTGGTGGGCGACGAGAAGCTGGCGTCGGGCGGGCTGATCCCCACGTCGGCGTGGGACACGTTCCGCGACGACGTGGAATCGGGCTCGCACCTGACGGTGGCGGAACGGGTGGCGGCCGCGCTGGACCCCGGGCTGCTGGAACTGATGGAGCGCTACCCGCTGCGTGAAGACCTGACGCGGTACGAGCACGTTCTTCCCGTGCAGGTGGACCGCGTGGCCGCACGCTTCGCCGCCTGGTACGAGTTGTTCCCGCGCTCGATGAGCGACGACGAGAGCCGCCACGGCACCTTCGACGACGTGATCGCCAAGCTGCCGTACGTGCGCGACATGGGCTTCGACGTGCTGTACTTTCCGCCCATCCACCCCATCGGCTTCAAGTTCCGCAAGGGCAAGAACAACACGCTGAACCCGGGGCCAGACGAGCCGGGCGTGCCCTACGCGGTGGGATCGGACGCGGGCGGGCACAAGGAGGTGCACCCGGACCTGGGCACGCTCGAGGACTTCCGGCGACTGGTGGAGGCCGCGCGCGAGCACGGGCTGGAGATCGCCCTGGATTTCGCCATCCAGGTGTCGCCCGACCATCCGTACGCCAAGGAACACCCGGGCTGGTTCTACATCCGCCCGGACGGCACCATCATGTACGCCGAGAACCCGCCCAAGAAGTACCAGGACATCTATCCGCTGAACTTCTACGGCGAAGACTGGGAAGCGCAGTGGGCGGAGTGGCGCGACGTGATCCTGCACTGGGTGGAGCAGGGCGTGAACATCTTCCGCGTCGACAACCCGCACACCAAGCCCGTGCAGTTCTGGCAGTGGATGATCCGCGAGGTGCAGCAGCAGCACCCTCAGGTGATCTTCCTCTCGGAAGCGTTCACGCGGCCCAAGATGATGCGCGCGCTGGCCAAGGCGGGCTTCACGCAGGGCTACACGTACTTCACCTGGCGCAACTTCAAGGGCGAGCTCACGGAGTACTTCACGGAGCTCACGCAGGGCCCCATGAACGAGTACTTCCGGGGCAACCTGTTCCCCAACACGCCCGACATCAACCCCGAGTTCCTTCAGCGCGGCGGGCGGCCGGCGCACATGATCCGCGCGGTGCTGGCCACCACGCTGTCGTCGGTCTACGGCATCTACAGCGGCTTCGAATTGTGCGAGGCCACGCCGCTGGCGCCGGGCAAGGAAGAGTACCTGGACAGCGAAAAGTACCAGATCAAGGCGTGGGACTGGGACCGCCCGGGCAACATCCGCGCGCTGATCACGCGGCTGAACGAGATCCGCCGGCAGAACCGCGCGCTGCACGAGTACGACAACCTGCGCTTCTACCCGGCGGACAACGACAACGTGCTGTTCTACGGCAAGATGACGCCGGACCGCACGTCGATGGTGTTCGTGGCCGTGAACCTGGACCCGTTCGCCGCGCACGAGACCATGCTCCACTTTCCGCTCCCCGACATGGGCATCGGCTGGCACGACCCGTGGGAGGTGGAGGAGCTGCTCACCGGCCAGCGCTTCTTCTGGCACGGCGGCTCGCAGTGGCTGCGCCTGGAGCCCGATGCCCCCGCGCGCATCTTCCGCATCCGCGCGTGGCGGAGTTCGGAGCACGGGTTCGACTACTTCATGGAGCCGACGATCGTGTGACGAGTTTCTCGGTGGCGATGATGAGCGAGGCCCCGGGCGCGGATGCGTCCGGGGCCTCGTCGTGAAGGTCGAGGCCGCCCCCTGCACGGCGGCTGGCGCAATGGTAACGTTCGTCCAGATCCTTGTGCGGCGAGGGCCATAAGTATACATTGTGAACAGCCGTCCTCACAGCTAAGGAGAAGCCATGCCGAAGCCCCAGCGCAAGCCGCGCCTTCGCACCATTCAGCCGCCACACCCGAGCGACAAGTTCACCCTCGAGGAGGCGATCGAGGCGTGGCGCCGCGCGGACGAACAGCTGGCGCGTGCCCGAGCCGCAGCCGAGTCCCATGGCGTCACGGAGTCCACCGCCAGCCCTCAGCCACCCGATTCTGGCGAGGGGACTGGGACGCCTCACCCGACACCAATCGTGAGGGTGAGCGGATGACGCGGACGTACGACAACAGCGTCTTCATCAACTGCCCCTTCGACTCCGCGTACCGGCCTCTTCTGGAGGCCGTTGCTTTTGCGGCGTACGACTGCGGCTTCTTTCCGCGCACTTCGCTGGAGGTGGACGACAGCAGCCAAGTGAGGATCGAGAAGATCACGAACATCATTCGGGAGTGCCGTCTGGCAGTTCACGACATCTCGCGGACGGAACTCGATGCGTCGACACAGCTCCCGCGGTTCAACATGCCGCTGGAATTGGGCATCTTCCTCGGCGCGAAGGCATTCGGCGGGAAGGTGCACCGGCGCAAGGCAGCCATCGTGCTGGATACGGAGCCGTACCGATACCAGAAGTTCATCTCGGACATCGCCGGGCAGGACATCCGATCGCATGCAAGCCAGACTGCGGAAGTGATCGGGCAGGTGCGGGATTTCCTTGCGACGCACCGCGAGCCGGAGGTCATCCTCCCCGGCGGCAACAAGATCGTCGAGCGATTCGGGCAGTTCCAGGAAGCCATGCATCTCACCTGCTCGAACCTGCACCTGGACGTTGAGCGCCTGACGTTCCATGACCTGAGCATCCTGATCGTCGCTTGGCTGAACAGCCATCCGCTGACAGCCCCGCCGCCGCTGCGGGCGGGAATCGCCGCCTAAGCCGTCCGCTAACCCTCGCTCCCGCAGTCACTTGCAAACACCGCGGCCCGGTCCCTGCATAGGAAGCGGAAACACGAGTGACGACAACCCGGACTGGATGACGGAAATGCGGAAATATCGATTGATCCCGACCCTCGCGCTGATGGCCGCGATGTCGGTGCTGGCTTGCGGGGAAAGTGGCGGCGGAACGAAGGCGCAGGGCGGCGACGCCGACAACCAGGCGGCCGGCTACGCGCCCGAGCAGGAGCAGGGGACGGCGGTGAACGACACCTCGCCCCATCGCCCCGCCACGCCCAGCCAGCAGCCCTGACCCGGACGGCGGCGGCCCCGGCCTCGTTGGGGCGGCTCGCGCCTTCGTCCTGATGCATCCACCCCCTGGCACGTGCTTCGTGCCAGGGGGTGGCGAGCGTCTGGTGGTGATGCGCCCCGGCCTTTGCGGCGGGGGAGCGCAGCCCGTATAATCCGGCGCGACCTAACGTTAGTTCACCTCCATTTGCCCAAAGAACCATGGCCGACGCCGCACGCGGGACCGTTCTCCCCGTCCGCCACCAGCCGCCGCTGCCGCGCGAGCGGCTGATCGTTTCCGACGCCCCCGACGCCGAGGCGATCGAGATGGACGTCGTCATCGTCGGCGGCGGGCCGGCCGGGCTGGCGTGCGCCATCGAGCTGGCGCGGCTGGTTCAAAAGGACGGCGAAGCCGGCGGCAGCCTGGGGGAGACGCAGATCGCCGTTCTCGACAAGGGCTCGGCGCTGGGTGAGCACAACCTCTCGGGCGCGGTCATCAACCCGCGCGCCTTCCGTGAGCTCTTTCCCGACCTCAAGGACGAGGACTTTCCCTTCCGCGACGCGGTGAGCAACGAGGCGGTGTACCTGCTTACGGAAGCGGGGCAGTTCCGCATCCCCACGCCGCCCCCCATGCACAACCAGGGGAACTACACGGCCTCCATCTCCGAGGTCTGCCGCTGGCTGGGCGAGCAGGCCGAGGGGCTGGGCGTCAACATGCTCCCCGGCTTTCCGGTGGACTCGCTGCTGGTGGAGGGCGGGGCCGTCCGCGGGGTGCGCACCACGCCGGCGGGCCTCAAGCGCGACGGCACCCCCGGCCCCGGCGCCGAGCCCCCGACGGACGTCACGGCGCGCGTCACCGTGCTGGCCGAGGGCACGCGCGGGCCGCTGGGCCAGGCCTGGCGCGAGTGGCAGGGCGTGGCGTCCGAGAACCCGCAGATCTTTGCGCTGGGCGTAAAGGAGCTGTGGGAAACCAAGGTCCCGCTGGACCGCATCGTCCACACGCTGGGGTGGCCGCTGCCGCGCGACGCGTTCGGCGGCAGCTTCATGTACCCGCTGGAGCCCAACCTGGTGGCCATCGGACTGGTGGTGGGGCTGGACTACCGGCAGACCACGCTGGACGTGCACGAAATGCTGCAGCGGATGAAGCTTCACCCGTTCTTCCGGAAGTACCTGGAGGGCGGCGAGATGGTGGAGTGGGGCGCCAAGACCATCCCCGAGGGCGGCTTCTTCGGCCTGCCGGGGCGGCTGCACGGCGATGGGCTGGTGATGGTGGGCGACACGGCGGGCTTCGTTGACGTGCCCTCGCTGAAGGGCATCCACTACGCCATGCAGACCGGCATGTTCGCCGCGCGCGCCATCTTCGAGGGGCTGAAGAAGGGCGACACGTCGTCATCGTCCCTGGCGGCGTACGACACGATGGTGCACGGCAGCTACGTGCGGGACGACCTGTACAAGAGCCGCAACCAGCGGCTGGCGTTCAAGGACGGCTTCTTCGTGGGCGGGGCCAAGGCGGCGCTGATGACGGTGACCGGCGGGCGGTTCCCGGGCGGCAAGATCAGCATGCACTCCGATGCCGAGGCGCCGCGCGAGGTGACGCCCGAGCAGCCGTTCACCCCCGACGGCAAGCTGACGTTCAGCAAGGTCGACGCGGTGTTCAAGGCGGGCAACCAGACCCGCGACGACATCCCCTCGCACCTGATCGTGGGCCAGGACATCAGCCCCGAGGTGGCGCAGCTGTACGTGCACCTGTGCCCCGCCGGCGTGTACGAGCTGAACGGCGACAAGCTGGTGGTGAACGCCCCCAACTGCATCGACTGCAAGGCCACCGACGTCATCGGCCCGCGCTGGACGCCGCGCGAGGGCGGGAGCGGCCCGGCGTACAAGAAGATGTGATCGTGGCGCCCGGGCGGTAGATTCAAAAGCAGGCCGGAGATCTCGCGAAGAGACTCCGGCCTGCATCGTTCTGCAGAGTTCGGTGGAATCGAAACCCCGCAGCAGGGACGCGTCACCCACTCATTACCGCGACACCACAAGCCAGTCCGCGAAGGCGGACTTTTCGTGTGGTCGTTGCAGCGACTTCAGTCGCCCGTGCAGAGCCGCAGACAAAACCTTTCCATGCCCGACTCTCTTCCCAGCTCTCTCCGCCGCGAGTACGACCGCGCCGCCGCGGAGTACGACCGCCGGTGGGCGCGCTACAATCGCGCGAGCCTGGCGTTGCTGCGCCCGTGGATCGAAGGACGGAAGCTCGGGAAGGTGCTGGACGTCGGATGTGGGACGGGGAACCTGGCGCACGCTCTCGCCGAGTGGGGGGCGTCGGTGGATCCGTACGTGGGGGTAGACCTGTCGCCCGGGATGCTGAGGAAGGCGGCGCCGAAGCTCGGGGCGGGCGGATGGCCCGGCGCCGCCGTCGCGGGAAGCGCGCTCGCCCTGCCGATCGCGACGGCGTCGTTCGACACCGCCCTGTGCGCGTCGAACCTGCACTACTGGCCCAATGCAGGTGCTGGCTTCGCTGAAATTCGGCGAGTGCTCAGGCCAGGCGGCCGCCTGTTGCTGGTAGACTGGGATCGCGCGCCGCTCCGGATGCGCGCCTTTGACCTGTGGATGCGCCGGGCTCTCCGCGTCGAGTACCAGCGCATGTACTCACGCCAGGAGATCCGCGTGCTACTGCACGACACCGGCTTCCGCGCGGCTCACGAAGCACGCGGCGCGGCGGGGATGATGTGGCGCCTCGCGGCGTTCGAGGCAGAGGCCGTGTAGAAGCACGCCCGAACGCGATTCATGCAGCCGATCTGCCAGGTCCGCTCGGCTTCTCAATCGCATCGGGCTCCCGCAGCCTGTCACCAAACTGCTTCTGGTATTCCATATAGTGCGCCGTGATCTTCGCCGGATCATCTCCGAACCGTGCCGAGAGCCGGCGCCGAACGGCGCGCACTTCCTCTATGGCGTCATCCAATTCTGTCCATTCCTCGCTCATCCGCTCCTCCTCTGCATCGGAGACGTCCCGAGCCGGACGAGAGCGCGAAAGATCGCAGATCCTCGCCCGAGCCGAACCCGCGATTCCGCACTCGGCGGGCTATGATCCCGCCCGTGCGCACCGACGGTCACGCCGCCGACTTCCCGGCATCGGCCGGCTTCTGTGCCGCCAAGGCCTGCTGTTCGGGGGTCAGAATCAGCCGATCCGCAAATTGCTTCTCGTACCCGCTCAGGTACGCCCCAAGCTTCACGGGATCGTTGTCGAACTCTGCCCATAGCTGGCGGCGAATGGCGCGGACCTCCTCGAGCGCGTCGTCGAATTCCCTCCGCTCGTCAGACATCGTCCTCCCTCAGCATCAGGTGCTTCGGCGTTACAAGCTCAGGCACGTGCACTGTAAGCATCGTATTGATTCGTCGAATGTGCAAGGCCTTCCTCGGATTGGCCAAGTGCCGTAAATCCCAAGTCACCATGAAGTCGCACCCGTGGTATGATGCCGCCGCGAGATGATATGCGTCATCAGGGGGATTGGCCGGCATGAGCCTGTGCCGGATGTAGAACGACACGATCGCGGGTACGGGCGGATCGACGGACAGCAGGGGAAGTTCCTTCAGGAGTGACTTCCGTCGCGCCACCCGATCCCCAGTACCCCGGTCCAGTTCGGCGAGCACCTTGCTGCTCGTCACCAGTTCGTACTTGTCTGCCGCATCTGCCCACCATGCACGTGTCCAGGCCTGCCGCTCTACCATCTCAGGCGAGGTTCTGGTTTCGTAGTAGACGTTGGGAATCGTCGTTTCGATGTAGACGCGCGGCTTCGGCATGGCGCGAAGCTAACCGCGTCCAGATTACCTTCGGAAGATCGAGCGTGAAAGCGGCCACGTGGGTAGCGCGGTGTCCACCTGTGGCGCAAAACGGGCAGTATCGGCCAGCCCGCGACCTTTTTGGCGGAGTTGGGGTATGAAGCATTCGTAACGGACGGCGGGACTCTTCCCGAGCCCCGCCGTCTTCTTTGCCGTCCGGCACCATCAGGCGGCCTGACCGGATCCACGGAACGCATGTCCTTCGACAATCTCGGCCTTCACGCGACCCTTCTCCGCGCCGTCTCGGAGCTGGGCTACACTCGCGCCACACCCATCCAGGAACAGTCCATCCCATCCGCCCTGCAGGGGCGCGACGTGCTGGCCTGCGCCATGACGGGAAGCGGCAAGACGGCCGCGTTTGCTCTTCCGGTGATCCAGCGATTGATGGACGGCCCGCGCCGCAAGACCCGCGCGCTGGTGCTGAGCCCCACGCGCGAGCTGGCGGCGCAGATCCACGAGCAGTTCGTCGCCCTGGGCAAGCACACGGGCATCCGCGCGGCCGCAGTGTTCGGCGGCGTGGGGATGAAGCCGCAGGAGCAGGCCTTTCGCGACGGCGTCGAGGTGATCGTCGCCACCCCGGGGCGCCTGCTGGACCACCTTCAGTACCCCTACGCCCGGCTGGACGGCGTGGAGATCCTGGTGCTGGACGAGGCCGACCGCATGCTGGACATGGGGTTCCTTCCCGACATCCGCCGCGTCCTGAAGCACGTGCCCACGCAGCGGCAGACGCTGTTCTTCAGCGCCACCATGCCGCCGCCCATCCACGCGCTTTCGCGTGACATGCTCAAGCAGCCCGCCACGGTGGACCTGCAGCGCAAGGCGGCGCCGGCCACGGGCATCAAGCAGGCCGTGTACCCCGTCTCGCAGGAGATGAAGGCGCACCTGTTCCTGGAGCTGCTGAAGCGTGGCGAGGTGGGCAGCGTCATCGTGTTCTGCCGCACCAAGCACCGCTCCAACCGGCTGTCGGACTTCCTGGACAAGCACGGCGTGCCCAACGCCCGCATCCACGGAAACCGCAGCCAGACGGCGCGCACCGACGCGCTGGCGGGCTTCAAGCAGGGCCGCTACCGCGTGCTGGTGGCCACCGACATCGTGGCCCGCGGCATCGACGTCGAGGCGCTGGAGCACGTGGTGAACTTCGACGTGCCGCACGTGCCCGAAGACTACGTGCACCGCGTGGGCCGCACCGCCCGCGCCGACGCCACGGGCGACGCGTACACCTTCGTCTCGCCCGAGGAGGAGAGCGACCTGCGCGACATCGAGCGCGCCATCGGCAAGCAGCTGCCGCGCTTTACGGTCGAGGGCTTCGACTACCGCGCCAAGCCCGCTGAGCGCTTCGAGGTGCCCATCGCCGAGCGCATCGCCGAAATCCGCAAGCGCAAGTCCGAGGAGCGTGCCCGCGCCAAGGAAAAGGCCGACCGCAAGGCGCAACGCGAAACGCAGGAAGCGTCGCGCGGGCCGGCCAGGAGCCCCGCCCGTCCCTCCGGCGACCGTGCCCCCCGCTCCGAGGGCGGACGCCCGTCGCAGCCGTCTCGCGGCGGAATGGCCGGCGTGGGCGGAGGCGGCAGCCGTCCCCAGGGCGGCCGCTCGCAAAGCGGACGCGGCGGCGGCCCGGGCCGCGGCGCACCTCGCCAGGGCTGAACCTAGTGCGTTAGTGCGGAATTTTTAACTGCATTTCACGCAGAGGACGCAGAGAAGACAGAGAGGACGCAGAGAAAAGATGGTTTTTTCTCTGCGTCCTCTCTTTTACCTCTGCGACCTCTGCGTGAAACGTCTTTACGATCCTACGGCTGCAGCACACCCTGGTACAGCTCCAGGTCCTCCAGCACGCGGGCGGCGCCGCGGACCACGCAGGTAAGGGGCTGCTCGTCCAGGTGGATGGGCAGCCCCGTCTCGCGCTGCAGCAGCCGGCCCAGGCCGCGCAGCTGCGCGCCGCCGCCCGTCATCACAATCCCCGCGTCGATGATGTCGGACGACAGCTCCGGGGGCGTGCTTTCCAGCGCCCGGCGAACCGCGGCCACGATGGCGGCAACGGGCTCCTGGATGCACTCGCGGATTTCCACCGAGTTCACCCGGACGGACTTGGGGATGCCGTTCACCAGGTCGCGCCCGGTGACGTCCATCTCCCGCTCCTCGTCCAGCGCGAACGCCGAGCCGATCTGGATCTTCACGCCCTCGGCCGTGGCCTCGCCGATCAGCAGGTTCCGGCTCTTGCGCACGTAGCCCATGATGGCCTCGTCCATCTCGTTGCCGGCCACGCGGATGGACGCGTCGGCGACGATGCCGGAGAGGGCGATCACGCCGATTTCGCTGGTGCCGCCGCCCACGTTCACCACCATCGACCCGCGCGGCGACGTCACCGGCAGCCCCACCCCGATGGCCGCCGCCATGGGCTCGGAAATCAGGTTCACCTGGCGCGCGCCCGCCGCCAGCACCGCGGCCCGCACGGCGCGCTTTTCCATCTCGGTGATGCCCGAGGGTACGCCGATCACCACGCGCGGCTTCACCCGGAAGAACCCGCGCGGCAGCACGCGCTCCAGGAAGTGGCGCAGCATCAGGTCGGCCATGTTCACGTCGGCGATCACGCCGTCGCGCATGGGCCGCACGGCCACGATGCCCTCCGGCGTGCGCCCCAGCATGCGCTTGGCTTCGAGCCCGATGGCGCGCACCTTTCGGGTGTCGCGGTCCACCGCCACCACCGAAGGCTCGTTCACCACCAGCCCCACGCCCTTCACCTCGATCAGCGTGTTCGCCGTTCCAAGGTCGATCGCGATGTCCGCCACTGCTGCTCCCCTGTGCGTCCCCGAACCGGGCGCGGCTCCCGCGCGGCCCCCTCCTCCATACAATGTACCACGCCGGGAACGCCGGGGCGATAAGCTGCACCCGCATCAGTGCACATCCGGCGCAATCGGGCGTGCGGCTTGCAACGAAGGTGGCGCCCTGGGACCGAGGGTGGACGGATTCTCACGCGGGAGAGGGTGCGATGGCGGCGACGATAGAGCGGGTTTCAGGCAAGGAGCTGGAAAAGACGGAGTACCCGTCGTCGGGCAGGGCGCGCGAGGTGACGCCCGACCTGGCGTACCTGCGCACCGCGATCGTCAACGTCTTCCTCGCCGGCCCGCGCGGCGCGGGCGACCGCGGGTGGACGCTGGTGGATACCGGCATCTACGGCTCGGCATCCGCCATCGCCGCCGCGGCGGCGGAGCGCTTCGGGCCCGACGCCCGCCCCCGGGCCATCATCCTTACGCACGGCCACTTCGACCACGTGGGCGCCGTTCGCGAGCTGGCGGAACGCTGGGACTGCGTCGTCTATGCGCACCCGCTGGAGATGCCCTACCTGACGGGCGACTCCCCGTACCCGCCGCCCGACCCGACGGTGGGCGGCGGTGCCATGGCCGCCATGTCGTTCCTGTATCCGCGCAAGCCCATCGACCTGGGCGGGCGGGTCCGGACGCTGCCGGCGGACGGCTCCGTGCCCGGGATGCCCGGCTGGCGGTGGATCCACACGCCGGGGCACACCGCCGGCCACGTCGCCCTCTTCCGCGACGCCGACCGCA
Source organism: Longimicrobium sp. (assembly GCF_036388275.1). NCBI lineage: Bacteria > Pseudomonadati > Gemmatimonadota > Longimicrobiia > Longimicrobiales > Longimicrobiaceae > Longimicrobium > Longimicrobium sp. Next base: position 40,496 of record NZ_DASVSF010000098.1, on the reverse strand, counting down.
CCCTGATCGCCGGCGACGCGTTCGTCACCACCCGCCAGGAGGCGCTGACGTACGTGATGGAGCAGACGCCCGAGGTGAACGGGCCGCCGATGTACTACACGCCCGACTGGCCGCGCGCGGAGCATTCCGTGCGCCTGCTTGCGGCGCTGGAGCCGGAGCTCGCCGCGACGGGGCACGGCATTCCGCTGGGCGGGGCGCAGCTTCGCGACGAGCTGCGCACCTTGGCCGCCGACTTCCGCAACCGCGCGGTGCCCGTGAAGGGCCGCTACGTGAACGAGCCGGCGGTGACGGACGAGCGCGGCCTGGTGTCGGTGCCGCCCCGGGCCATCGACGCGGACAAGATGATGATCGCCGCGGGCGTGGCGTTCGGCCTAGGCATCCTGCTGGCCCGTGCCGCCCGCTCGCGCCGCACCCGCCACGCGGAGTACGACGGGTACGAGGAGCCGGTCATCCTGTAGCGCGTCGGCAGATGTGACGATGCCCGCCTGCTCGGCCGAGCAGGCGGGCATCTCGCATTCGTTCCCCGGGCCGCTATCTTCAGCCCCTCGCTCGTCGTATCCCCATCCCTTCCGCCACCCGATGCATCCTCCCGCCGACCTGGTCATCCGTTCGCGCCGCGTGGTCCTGCCCGATGGTATGCGCCCCGCGGCCGTCGGCGTCTCCGCCGGCCTCATCGCGTCCGTCGACGGGTACGACGCTGCGCAGGGTGGAACGGTGGTGGACGTGGGGGATGCCATCGTCATGCCCGGGCTGGTGGACACGCACGTCCACGTGAACGAGCCGGGCCGGACGGAGTGGGAGGGATGGGAGACCGCCACGCGCGCCGCGGCGGCGGGCGGAGTGACGACGCTGATCGAGATGCCGCTGAACAGCATCCCGGCGACCACCACGGTTTCCGCGCTGACTGCAAAGGTGGGCGAGGCGTGGGGTAAGTGCAGCGTGGACGTGGGATTCTGGGGCGGCGTGGTGCCCGGCAACGCGGCGGACCTTCCCGCGCTGTGGGAGGCGGGCGTCTTCGGCTTCAAGTGCTTTCTCGCCCCCTCCGGCGTGGACGAGTTCCAGCACGTCGGCGAGGCGGACCTTCGGCTCGCCATGCCGGTGCTGGCGGAGCTGGGAGCGCCGCTGCTGGTGCATGCGGAGCTTCCCGCGCCGCTGGAGCGCGCCGCGGCCTGCGCCGCCGGGATGAACCCGCGCAGCTACGCCGTCTACGCCCGCTCGCGCCCGCCCGAAGCGGAGGTGCAGGCGATCGAGCTGGTGATCCGGCTGTGCCGCGAGTTCGGCACGCGCGTCCACGTGGTGCACCTGGCCGCCGCCGACGCGCTGCCCCTGCTGCGCGAGGCCCGCGCGGAGGGGCTGCCGGTGACGGTCGAAACCTGTCCGCACTACCTGCACTTCGCGGACGACGACATCGCGGACGGCGCGACGGAGTTCAAATGCGCGCCGCCCATCCGCGGGCGGCGCAACCAGCAGGGGCTGTGGGATGCGCTCGCGGCCGGCGACATCGACCTGGTGGCCTCCGACCACTCCCCCTGCCCTCCGGAGATGAAGGGGCGCGAGGCGGGCGACTGGTTCGCGGCCTGGGGCGGCATCGCATCGCTGCAGTTGGGGCTTCCCGTGATGTGGAGCGCGATGAACGCGCGCGGAATGGGGCCCGAGCTCATCGCCCGGTGGATGAGCGAGGCGCCGGCGCGCCTGGCGGGGCTGCAGGCGCGCAAGGGCGCCATCGCCCCTGGCATGGACGCCGACCTGGTGGTGTGGGACCCGGATGGCCAGGTACGGGTGGTCCCGGAGATGCTTCACCATCGCCACAAGCTGACGCCCTATGCCGGCGGCCTCTTTTCCGGCGAGGTGCTGGCGACGTACGTTCGTGGAGCCCGGGTCTACCACCGTGGCCGTTTCGCCGCCGAACCCGCTGGACGCCTTCTCCTACGCGCCGACGCATGACCGATTTCCAGGACCTGCCCGATCTTGCCGCCGAGCGCCTGGGTGGCGCAGTGCTGCTGGCCAACGACGAGTTCTTCGCGCCCAAGGAGGGATTGCTGAAGGCCGGCGCCCCCGAGTGGCACGCGGGCGAGTACACCGAGCGCGGAAAGTGGATGGACGGCTGGGAAACGCGCCGCCACTCGGCCTCGTTCGACTGGTGCATCATCCGGCTGGGCGCGCCGGGAATCGTCCGCGGCGTGGTGGTAGACACCAGCTTCTTCACCGGCAACTACCCCGAGCACTGCTCCATCGAGGCCTGCTCCGTTCCCGGAACGCCATCGCCCGAGCAGCTGGCGAGCACGGCGGAGTGGACGGAGATCCTGCCCAAGACCGCCCTGCAGGGCGACGCGCGGAACGAGTTCCCGGTGGCCCACGAGGGCCGCGTTACGCACCTTCGCCTGAACATCTACCCCGACGGGGGCGTGGCCCGGCTGCGCGTTCACGGCGAGGCCATCCCCCAGTGGACGAAGTTCGCACGGCAGGGCGGAGAGGTAGACCTGGCGGCGCTGGAAAACGGCGGCTGGGTGATGTCGTGCAGCGACATGTTCTACGGCCACCGGCAGAACCTGATCCTACCCGGGCCGTCGCTGTTCATGGGCGATGGGTGGGAAACGCGCCGCCGTCGCGGGCCGGGGCACGACTGGAGCCTCGTTCGCCTGGCCCTGCCCAGCCCCATCCACCGTGTGGAGATCGACACCGACCACTACAAGGGCAACCCGCCGGAGCGCTGCTGGATGGAAGGCATCCACCTGCCCGGCGCCACCGCCGAGGAGCTGGCCGACTCGTCCGCGCCCTGGCTGGCGCTGCTGCCGGAAACCCGGCTCCAGCCGCACGCCCGCTTCCGCTTCGAGGACCTGGACCCCATCGGCCCCGTGACGCACGTGCGGCTGAACATCGCGCCCGACGGCGGCATCGCCCGGCTGCGGGTGTTCGGCAGGCTTTCCGACGCGCCCCGGTGACACACCTGACGCGCCTGAACGAGCTGTCTCCCGCCGAGGCCGAGCGCGAGCTGCTCACCTGCTGCGGCTCGCGCGAGTGGGCGCGCCGCGTGGCATCGTGCCGGCCCTACGCCGACGCCGCGGACCTCATGGAGAACGCGGACGGCGTGTGGCGCGCGCTGGACGAGGCGGACTGGCGCGAGGCGTTCCGCGCGCACCCCCGCATCGGCGAGAAGAAGGCGGATGCGGGGCAGACGGACCGCGAAAAGGCGTGGTCCGCCGGTGAGCAGGCGGGGATGGGCGACGCGGCGGCGCAGACGCAGCAGGCGCTGGCGGAGGGAAATCGCCGGTACGAGGAGCGGTTCGGCTACATCTACATCGTCTGCGCGACGGGCAAGTCGGCGGACGAGATGCTGGACCTGCTCACGGAGCGGCTGTCCAACGATCCCGCGGCGGAAATCCTCGTCGCAGCCGAGGAGCAGCGGAAGATCACCCGCATCCGCCTGGAAAAGCTGCTTGCGGACTAAATCGCGACTGAAGCTGCATCTTCGCAACGGCTGCACGATGGCGATCGTGGGCTTGGGCATGGGCCTGTTGGTGCTCGCGACCGACCTGGTTTCCAGCGATTTTTTCGGCTTCCGCCACCAGTCGGTGGTGCTTTGTCTGAAATGGATTGCCGGCAGCTTCGTCGGAGGACTCTTTTACACCGCGTTTCTCCCGGGCCGGGTTCGGAGCCAGCGACGGTGTTTCAGCCGCGTGAGAACGGCAACCGGAGCAGCGGCGGGAGCGGCTACGGTGGCCGTGTTCACCGTTGTTGAACTGATTCTCTCGCGCGATTTTTTCATTCCCCTCGAGGGCCTGCTGTTGATCATCGGGGTTGGTGCAGGCTTTGGCTGCCTTGCCGGGTTCATTGCGTCGCTCGTCGCCGGGTATCCGCGCGGACCAGCCCGCGGCACCACCAACTCCCACACGCCTGCCGGACACCACCGATGAGCGCGATCACCACGCACGTGCTGGATACCGCCCGCGGCCGCCCCGCAGCCGGCGTTCCCATCCGCCTGGAGTGCGGCTCCGAGGTGCTGGGCCGCGGCGAGACCGATGCGGACGGACGCCTGCGTACGCTGCTGCCCGCCGGGGCGGCGCTGGATGCCGGCGCGTACCGCCTGGTGTTCGACACCGGCGCCTGGTTCGCCGCGCAGGGGGTGGACGCGTTCTATCCCGAGGTCGCGGTGGACTTCACGGTCCAGGACGGAGGGCAGCACCATCACGTTCCGCTCCTCCTGAGCCCGTTCGGCTACTCCACGTACCGCGGCAGCTGACCGCATTCACGCCATGAGCCCGTCCGTGCGCGAACTGCTGGACATGGTGTTTCGCTGGATGCACCTGATCGCCGGGATCATGTGGATCGGCAACTCGCTGCTGTGGAACTGGCTCGACCGCAACTTGGAGCCCTCCAAGACCGGCAAGGAGGGGATCGCCGGCGAGATCTGGCTGCTGCACAGCGGCGCGTTCTACTTCATGGAAAAGGACCTGCGCGGCTGGGACCGCGACCGTCCGCTGCACTGGTTCAAGTGGCAGGCGTACACCACCTGGCTCACCGGCGCGGCGCTGCTGGTCGTGGTCTACTACGCCAGCGGCGGCGCGCTGCTGATCGACCCCGCCGTGCGCGACCTGTCGCCCGCGGCGGCGATCGGCATCGGCGCGGGGACCATCGTGGGGGGATGGCTGGGGTACGACCTGTTCCTGGGCAGGGCGGTTTCGCGGATGGGGAGGATGGGCGCCGTCGCGGGGCTGGCGCTGGTGCTGGCCGTGGCCTTCGGACTGACGCAGGTGTTCAGCGGGCGCGCGGCGTTCCTGCACGTGGGCGCGCTGCTGGGCACGCTGATGGCGGGCAACGTGTTCCGCGTGATCATGCCCTCGCAGCGCGTACTGGTGAGCGCGGTGGAGCGCGGCGAGCGGCCGGACCCGGAGCCCGCCAAGCGCGCCAAGGACCGGTCGATCCACAACAACTACATGACGTTTCCGGTGCTGGTGCTGATGCTCAGCAGCCATTTTCCCGCCCTGTACGGGCACCGGTGGAACTGGCTGGTGCTGGGCATCCTGGTGGTCACGGGGGCCACGGTGCGCCACATCCTGAACATCCGCTTCGGCTGGCCGCGGTGGAAGCCGGCACTCGCCGCCACCTTCGCCACCTCCCTCGGCCTCCTGGCCCTGCTGACCGCGCGCCCGGCGCAGAGCCGCGCATCCGCCGGTGCCGATGGGGGGCAGGTGACCTTCGCGCAGGCGAACGCCGTCATCCAGAAGCGCTGCGCCGTCTGCCACTCCGCCGACGCGGCGGACCGCACCTTCGGCGTGGCGCCGGCCGGCGTGGCGTTCGACACCCCCGAGCAGATCCGGTCGCGCATGGACCGCATCCGCGCCCGCGCGGTGGAGACGCAGACCATGCCGCCCGCCAACAAGACGCACACGACGGCCGAAGAACGCGCCCTCCTGGGCCGCTGGATCGCCCAGGGCGGCCGGATCGACTGATCGAAAGCCGCCCTGCTCACGTAGCCACACTGCAACCACGGTGAAAGGCCATGCGACGTAACCTGTACGCGGCGCTCGCCGCCGTCGTTCTCACCGCCTGCGGCAACCCGTCCGGCAGCAGCGGCAACCAGCAGGGATCTCTGCGGTTCGACTACACGGGAGCCGCCACCGGCAGCTACCTGGCCGAAGCGCCGGCGCAGGATACCGCCGGCACCGCCTCGTTCGCCCTTGCACGCACGCTGCCGCTCGGCCTGGAACTCGATTCACGTCCGAGCCCCGGTACGTCGGCGGTGGGCCGCGTGCAGCTGGTGATCGATCAGAAGGGTACTGGGCGGTTTCCGTTCGCGCTGATCTGCGACATGCTGTCTACCGCCCGCTGCGCCTCAGGGCGGGTGGAGCTTACCAACCCCGCTACCGGCACGCGAGCAACGTACTTGCTGATCGCCGGCGAGCTCGTCGTGACCTCTGCCGGCGGTGGCCGGGTCCGTGGCACGTTCAGTGGAACGGCACAACTGAGCGTCGCGCGAGAAATCCAGATCCAGAACGCGGCGCGCTGACCGTGACCGTGCGCCGCATCGGCTTCCGGACGCGGGTGGTCGACCTCGCCTCGGCAGACACCACGCTGGTCATCAGGATGGAGGCCGCGCCCGTGACGCTCGCGCCCGTCACGGCAAGGGCGCGCCGGCGGATCTGCCCGCATCGCGACGACCCAGGCGCCCGCGCAGCGTGGGAGCGCATGCGGAGCCGGTACTGGCAGGTAGGCGCGGACTCGCTACACATCTTTGGCTTGATGGAAACGCAGCGGGACACCGTTGCTCGCGCCGAGATCGGAAGGCCTGGCCCCACGAACATCGGCTGGATGCAAGGCTCCCTGCCGTGGGGGGCCGATCCGTTCTTGCCCAGACAGGGCTACGCATTCCGAAACGGCGCGTCCGTGGGTGATCGCACAACATTCTGGTGGTACATGCACCTGGATGCGGGCGACGCGCAGCACTTCACGCAGACGATGTTCGCCCGGATGCACACGCTGGCGTTCGTGCCGGGTGCGGCGGGCGAAACGGTGATCGGCTTCTGCCCGCGCGAGCGGCTGGGCGAAAAGGGGCAGATCGAGGGCATGCTGACGCTGCGCCCGGACAACACGCTGGCGCGCGCCCAATGGGTTTTCCGCACCCGCGAGCCGGTGGAAGACGCCGGCGGCGAGGCCAGCTATCTCCCGCCCGATCCCCAGTTCCACTCCATCCTGCTCGCCGAAACCACGCTCTTCTGGCGGAAGATTCCGCGCGGCGAGTACTACGTCGAGCACGAGCGGTACAGCGGCTATCGATTCCTGGATGGCACCTTCACGCCGCGCGCCGTCGCCGACACGGCACAGCGTCAGCACACGCCTGTGCGCAGGCGTCCGTGATGGATGTTGAGATTACCGAGGAGTCGACTGCCAGCCTCCGAGACTACGCCAGCGTCCCCATCGCCTTCGAGGTCGCCTCGGCGTTCGAGGTGCACCGCGATGGCGAGCGCTTCGTGCTCACAGAGGTGGCTGTTCCTTCCCCGTACATCAAGGACTACGACGCGCTCCACAGTGAGCATCCGTCCGAATGGGCGAGGCGATTCGACGTGTCCAGGTGGGGCGTGCTCGCAGCGAGAGCAGGCGGCAGGCGCGTGGGCGGAGCGGTGATCGCGTTCGACACGCCCGGCGTCGACATGCTGGAAGGGCGGCGCGACCTGGCCGTGCTCTGGGACATTCGCGTTGCCCCGAAAGCGCGCAGCAACGGCGTGGGCGCGGCGCTCTTCCGCGCCGCCGAGGCGTGGGCGCGGGCGAGGGGGTGCCGCCAGATCAAGGTGGAGACGCAGAACGTGAACGTGCCCGCATGCAGGTTCTACGCGCGACAGGGCTGCGTTCTCACCACGGTCGACCCCTCCGCCTATCCCGGGCTCCCCGGCGAAATCCAGCTGCTCTGGTACAAGAATCTCGGACTGGCGACGAACGCCTGAGTAGAGATTTTCTAACGGCGAAAGCCCCGCGGGAGCTTGCTCCGGCGGGGCTTCTTCTTGTTGGGATGCGCGATCAGCGGTGGCCGATGATGTGGTGGAACGATCGGCTGGCGAGGTCGTCGGCGGAGAGCCCGGTGTGCTCCCTGACCTCCGCCTCGTCGAAGGCGCCGCAGGCGATGCCGCGGAGGAAGTAGTTGAGCAGGCCCTGCCCCGCGTGCGGATCGTCGAAACTGTCGCCGGCCTGCGCGGCTTTCGCCAGGAACCCGCGCAGGCGCGCCGCGGCGGCGTCGCGCCCGGCCAGGAAGAAGGCGAACACGGCGGCGTAGCGCGTGGGCAGCTGCGCGGGGTGAAGGTCCCACCCCTGGTAGAAGCCGTGCACCAGCGAGTGCTGCACGTCTTCGAAGTGCATCCGCCAGGCGCGGTGCACGGCGTCGCGGTTCTCGCGCGCCTGCCCCGGCGTGAGCGCGCCGCCCTCGTGCGGGGGGACGGGGAGCACGGCGGTGGATCCATCCGAAAGCCAGATCCCCGTGCCGGCGAACGCCACCTGCATGGCGTGGCGCGCAAAATCGCACGCCTTGTGGCGCATTCCCTGGTACGCGGCGGTGATCCCCACGCCCGACGTGTAGTCGTAGGTGCCGAAGTGCGCCCCGGTCAGCCGTCCGCGCGCGGCGGCCAGGAAGCCGGGAAGCGGACTTCGGCCGTCCGCGCCGATGACGGCCTGCGGCACCTCCACCATCAACTCGAACTTCAGCGCTCCCTCGGCCAGCCCCAGGCGCGGCTCCAGCAGGTCCAGCACGTCGCTGAAGAAGGCCGCCTGCTCGGGGATGGTCACCTTGGGCACCGTCAGCACGAAGCCGGCGGGGAGCCGCCCTCCGCTCGCCTGCAGCAGCGTCGTCATAAACAGGTCCAGCGTGCGGATGGCGCGGCCGCGCAGCTCCTCGTTCAGCGGCTTCAGGCGCAGGCCGACGTACGCGGGAAGCATCCCGGCATCCATCCCGCGCGCCATCTCGCGTGCCGTCGTGACGGCGGTCTCATCCTCCTCGGCGTCGGGGCGGCTGCCGTAGCCGTCCTCGAAATCCAGGCGGAAGTCCTCCACCGGCTCGCGCGTCAGCTTGTCGACCACGCGCGCGTACAGCGCCTCCGCAAGATCGTCCGCGGGCAGCCCCAGCGCGCCCGCGAACTCGGCCGCGGTGGGCGCGTAGTCCTCTAGCGCACGCAGCGCGAGCTGCCCATGCTCCACCGCGCTGTCATGGCGAAAGAACTGGGCACCCGCATAGACGGTGTGCACCGGCTGGCGGGCGCTGGTCTCGCCCGGGTAGCGCGCGGCGAACTCCAGGTTGGCGGGGCGCAGCCGGGCCGCGGCAGCGTCCAGGTCGACGGAATCCAGGGAGCCGTTCACTCCCGCACTAACGCACTCAAGCACTGGCGCCGTCATCCGTTGTAGATGATGCCCTGGCTCGTCCGGTAGAGCTCGAGCACTGCGTTGGCCTCTTCGCGCAGCACGCCGTGGATGATCTCGATGCCGCGCGCCTCCAGGTACTCGTGCGATTCGGGAAAGACGGGGCCCTCCTCGAAGTTCAGCCGCCTGGCGTCGTCGCGATGGGCGCCGCAGAGCACGCGGCGCACGCCGCTCCACAGCGTGGCGCCCAGGCACATGGCGCACGGCTCGCACGAGGTCACCAGCTCGTAGACGGGTCCATCGTCGGAGCGCAGGGTGAACGACCCCAGCCGCGCCTGCGCCATCATGAACGCCACCATCTCACCATGGAGCGTGCAGTTGTTCAGCCGCACCACGCTGTTCATCCCCACGGCCACCAGCGCGCCCGTGTCCCGCTCGAAGATCGCCGCGCCGAAAGGCCCGCCCGTCTGCCGCACGACGTTCTCGCGCGAAACCTCGATGGCGAGCCGCATCTTATCTTCGTCCGACGTGTAGCGGCGGTTCCAGTCGATCAGGGACTCTACCCAGTCGGGGTAGCCAATCTGGATGGGCGGGATGGTCATTCCGGGGGCGTCGGAAAAGTGGAAGAGCAGTCGATGGTGTCATCCGTACCATAGCCGATGCGGGGGGTCAGGACAAGAAAAAGGAAGGCCTCACACGGAGGGCACGGAGGACACAGAGGAACTGCAACAGGAGAAACAATCATTGGATCGGGGTAATTCTCGCGCTGATCCCTTCCCAGTTCCTGTCGTTCCTCCATCTTTTTCCCTCCGTGTCCTCCGTGCCCTCCGTGTGAGACCACAGTTCGCAGTTGCGCGCGCACGGAAAACGCGTATTCGTTCCAGATGCACCTCCACTCATCCCCACCGCAGCAGCAGGCCCGCATGACCCCAGCCGTCGGCCGGAGCGTATCGCGCAAGGATGGAATGGCCAAGACCCTGGGCACGGCCAAGTACATCGACGACCTGAGCTTTCCGGGAATGCTGTACGGCCGGACCATCCGGGCCACCATCCCCAAGGGACGGGTGCGCGCCATCCACCTGGACTTCGACCCGGCCGGGTTCACCATCGTCGACTATCGCGACATCCCCGGCCCGCAGTGCAACTTCGTCGCGCTGATCGAGGCCGACCAGCCGTTCCTGGTGTCGGACGAAATCAACCACGTGGCGGAGCCCATCCTGCTGCTGGCGCACGAGGACCGCGACAAGCTTCTCGCGGCCGAAGTGCGCATCGAGTACGTCGAGGCCGAGCCCGTGCTGGACCCCGAGCAGTCGCCCACCGTCTTCAAGCACCTGCGCATCCGCAAGGGCGACACCGAGGCTGCGATGGCGACGGCGGACGTGATCGTCGAAGGCACCTACCGCACCGGCCACCAGGAGCACGTCTACATCGAGACCAACGGCGTGATCGCCGTCCCCGAGAACAACGGGATCACGGTCTACGGCTCCATGCAGTGCCCGTACTACGTGCACAAGGCGCTCAAGGCCCTGCTGGTGCTCCCCGACGAGCGCGTGCGCGTGGTGCAGACCGAGACGGGTGGGGGGTTCGGCGGCAAGGAAGAGTACCCCAACATCCTGGCGGGGCACGCCTCGCTGCTGGCCCGGAAGGCCGGCCGGCCGGTGAAGATGGTGTACGACCGCGTGGAAGACATGATCGCCACCACCAAGCGGCACCCATCCATCATCCGCCATCGCACGGGGGTGATGAAGGACGGTCGGCTGGTGGCCATGGAGATCGACGTGCTGATGGACGGCGGCGCGTACGTCACCCTGAGCCCCGTCGTCCTGTCGCGCGGATGCATCCACGCCGCCGGGCCGTACCGCTGCGACCACACGACCATCGTGGGGCGCGCGGTGATGACCAACACGCCGCCGAACGGCGCCTTCCGCGGCTTCGGCGCGCCGCAGACGCAGTTCGCCACCGAAGTGCACATGGACCGCATCGCCGAGACGCTGGGGATGGACCCGGCGGCGCTCCGCGAGCTGAATGCGCTGCGCCCCGGCGACACCAGCGCCACGGGCCAGGTGATGGGCGAGGACTGCAGCGCCGTGGAGGCCCTGCGCGCCGGGGTGGAACGGTCCGACTACCACCGCAAGCGCGCCGAGTACGCCGGGTCGAACCGCGGCATCGGGCTGTCGCTGTTCTTCCACGGCTCGGGCTTCACCGGCAGCGGCGAAATCTACCTGGCGTCGAAAGCCACGCTCGAGGCGACGGAGACGGGCGCCCGCATCCGCGTCGCCAGCGTGGAGATGGGCCAGGGCACGCGGACGATGCACGCGCAGATCGTTGCCGACGCGCTGGGGATTCCGTACGAGAACGTAGAGATCGTGCAGCCCGACACTCACCAGGTGCCCGACAGCGGGCCCACGGTGGCGTCGCGCACCTGCATGGTCGTCGGCAAGATCCTGCAGCGCTGCGCCGAGGAGATGCGCGAGCGGCTGGGCGAGTTGACGCCGGGCGAGTACCTGCGTGAGCACGGGCCGCTATCCATCACCCGCCAGTTCGAGAAGCCCGAGGAAATTTCCTGGGACGACACCGAGTACACGGGCGACGCCTATGCCGCGTACGGCTGGGGATGCGACGTGGCCGAGGTGGAGCTGGACCCCGTCACCTACGAGGTAAAGCCGCTGCACCTGACCATCGTGCACGAGATCGGCAAGGCCATCCACCCGTCCATGGTGGTCGGGCAGATCGAGGGCGGGTCTGCGCAGGGCGTGGGCTGGGCGCTCAACGAGAACGTGGTGATGAAGAACGGCGGCATGGCCAATCCCACACTGACCAATTACACCATCCCCACCACCCTCGACGCGCCGCGGATGGACGTGATCGTCCTGGAAAATCCGAGTGGATACGGCCCGTTCGGCGCCAAGGGCGTGGGCGAGATGCCCATCGACGGGCCCGCGCCGGCGGTCGTCAACGCCATCCGCCACCTGGGACTGGACGTGCGCTCCATCCCCGCGATCCCCGAAACCATCATGGAGGTGGCATGCGCTTCACGCTGAACGGCGCCGAGACGGAGGTCGACGCGCATCCCATGAAGCGCCTGCTGGACGTGCTGCGCGAGGAGTGCGGGCTGACGGGCACCAAGGAGGGGTGCGGCGAGGGCGAGTGCGGCGCCTGCACGGTGCTGGTGGACGGGCTCCCCGTCGTCGCCTGCCTCGTCCCCTTCGCCCAGGCGGCGGACGCGGAGGTGACGACCATCGAGGGGCTGGGCGGCACGCACCCCTACCAGCGCGCCTTCGCCGAGTTCAGCGGTGCGCAGTGCGGCATCTGCACGCCGGGGATGATCCTGGCCGCCATCGCCCTGGGCCCGGACCCGTCGCTGGACGACATCCGCACCGGCCTGGCGGGAAATCTCTGCCGATGCACCGGCTACGAAGCCATCTACCGGGCCATCCAGAACGCATGAAGACGGCGACCACCACGCTGGACCTGCGTCCAGCCCGCACGCTCGACGAGGCGCTCCGCATCCTTGCCGAGGACGGGCCGCGGGTGCCCCTCGCGGGGTGCACCGACGTGTTCGTTAACCTGCACTTCGGCACCACGAGCGATCGCCGGTTCATCAACATCTGGGGGCTGGACGAGCTGCGCGGAATCAGTGCGGACGGTGGCGTGCTGCGGCTGGGCGCGCTGACCACGTACACGGAGATGATCCGCTCCGACGTGGTCCGCGAGTGGCTTCCCGCGATGGTGGCGGCGTCGCGCGAGGTAGGCGGCGTGCAGATCCAGAACCGGGGCACGATCGCGGGGAACATCGCCAACGGCTCCCCGGCCGCCGACAGCCTTCCCGTCCTCGCCGTGGCGGATGCCGTCGTCGTCCTGCGCAGCGCGGCAGGCGAGCGTCGCGTCCCCGTCAACGAGCTCTACACGGGCTATCGCGCGACCGTCGTCCGCCCCGACGAGCTGATCGTGGCGGTCGAAGTGCCGCGGGTGGAGGGGACGCAGTGGTTCCGGAAGGTGGGGACGCGGGCGGCCCAGGCCATCAGCAAGGTGGTGATGGGGGCCGTGCGCGGGCCGGAGCCACGCATCGCCTTCGGCAGCGTGGCGGCGACGGTGGTGAGGGTGCCGGCGACGGAGCGGTGCCTGGCGGCGGGCGGGTCCATCGACGAGGCGCAGCAGGTGCTGGAGGGCGAGATCACGCCCATCGACGACGTCCGCTCCACCGCCGCGTACCGGCTTCGCGTCGCGAGCAATTTGCTGCGCCAGTGGTGGGGCGAGACGCAGTGAGTGTCACTTTCCGCCGGGGAAAGACGTTCATGGATCGTGTGTACGACGCAGATGAACACTTCTCCACCTGACCGGCCATGAAGAACACATCCTCTCTGATCCTGATCTCCGCCCTGCTCGCCGGCGCCGCGTGCAACCGGCTGGACAACTTCTTCCCCGAGCCCGAGGCGGGGCGCCACGTGGGCATCGTGGAATGGTCCGCCAGCAACGTGCAGACCTTCGCCGATCCGGCGCTGGGCGTGATCACCGCGCCGGATTCGGTCACCGCCGGCGAGCCCTTCCAGGTGACGATCACCACCACCGGACCCAACGGGTGCTGGCGGGCGGACGGGGCGGAAAAGGCGGTGCAGGGCAACCTGGCTACGATCACCCCGTTCGACCGCGTGGAGGGCGAGGTCTGCACCCAGGCGCTCGTCAGCCTTCCCCGCTCCGTCGAGGTACGCTTCGACGTCCGCGGCGAGGCCACCATCCGCGCGTACGGACGCCGGGTGCTGGACGGCAACCTGAACGCCGCGACGGAACGTACGGTCGAAAAGCGGATCATCGTCCGCTGATCCCCGGCCCCTCGACTCCGTCCGGTAACAGCAGTTTCACGCAGAGGTCGCAGAGGCAAAAGAGAGGACGCAGAGGCTTGGGTCAGCCCTCTGCGTCCTCTCCGTCTTCTCTGCGTCCTCTGCGTGATGCTCTTTCGGTTTTCTCGATCGAACGGATCAGCGCGGACCCGAACGGGGCTCGCCTCCGGGGGTCCCGGTAGGACCTTCCCCGGGTCCACCGCGCTCGACCGACCGCTCGCGGCGCATGTTGCCGCCGTCGGGCGCGTTCATGCGGGCAGACATGCGGCCCAGCAGCACGCGTCCGGCGCGCACGTCGTGGCCCACGTCGATCAGCAGCAGCGTCAGGTCGCCCGCGCCCCACAGCATGGCCGAGAGCACGCCGCCCTGGATGACCTCGGCCAGCAGGTTCAGCGCCAGTTCCGGCCAGGCGGGCGCCTCCGACGAAGCCTCGAACATCAGCCCGGCCACCACCTCGGCGATGATGGCCACCAGCACGATCATCGCCACGATCTTGAACAGCCGCGCGATGTACTGCAGGCCGATGTACGGCTCGGTGTCTTCGGCGCGGATGGCGCCCGGGTCCCGCCGCAGCCCCGTGGGATCGGTGGGCTTCACCGCCGGACGCGACACCATGTCGTCGTCGCTCGGCACATGCCCGCCCGTCAGGAAGTGCCCGTCGTTCGGTCCCCCCGCCGGAGATCCGCCCCCCGCCCCGTGCCCCGTGGGTCCGCCGCCGATGGGCCCGCCCGCCTCGTCGTCTCGCATTCGTCCCTCTCCCCGTGTGGTCTTCGTCAGCCCGCGTATCGATCAGAACCCCTGGTGCCACATCAACGTCGCCGCTCGGCGACGAACAGCTGGGCCTCGCCGAAGCCTGCCCGCCGCGCCGCGTCGGCGGCCCACTCCAGCCGGGCCACCTGCTTCTCGGTGTGCCCGTCGCTTCCCAGCGAGAAGCGCACCCCCGCCTGCGCCGCCTTGCGCAGCAGCCGGTCGTGCGGCAGACGGTAGCGGTTGCTGATCTCCAGCGCCACCCCGCTTTCCGCCAGCGCCTCTACGTAGCGGTCTTCCCGCTCGTCCGTCCACCACACCCCCACCTCCGATTCCAGCTCGTACAGCGCCGGCGGCGTGAGCGTGCTGTGCGCCGCGATGTGGATGGGCATGGTGCGCACCATCCGGCACAGCTCGCTCACCATCACGTCCATCAACTCCTGCGGCTGCCGGTTCCACGGCTCGGGCAGGGTCTGCCACCAGGGCGAGCCCATCCCCCCGCCCGGAAGCGGAAAGCCGTGGTTGCTGCCGATGCGGTAGTCGAAGCGGTCCAGCAGCTCCTGGGGAAGCTCCTGGATGAAGTCGTCGCACCAGCAGAACTCGCCCGAGCGGAACACGGGCACGTCTTCGAGCGCGTCCTGGTAGCGCCGCAGCGCCGCCTCGGTCGCCACGAACCGGTCCGTGTTGCGCCGCGAGATGTGGTCGGCGATGCCGATCTGCACGCCGCGCTCCCGCGCCAGCTCCACAACGCGCTCCAGCGGCAGGTCGCCGTCGGAAAACGTGGTGTGCGAATGGAGGTCCTGCGTGCCGATCAGCGAATGGCCCATGTCCCCCGGCATTCAGCTCCCCCGCGCCGTGCGCGTGCGATAGCGGGCGCGGTACGCCTGCTCGGCCCCCTGGATGGCCAGCCACCCGGCCTGCCCCTCGGGCCCCAGCCGCTCGCGCGGCACCCGCTTCGTGGGCCACGGCGTGGTCACCTCGTCCAGCGAGCCGTGCCACATCTCCATCGTCGCCTCCACGATGGCCTCCGCCGCGCGGTCGCGCTCCTCGGCGCCGATGCGGTTGAGGCTTACCGTCACCCGCAGCGACCCGCGCGAGAACGCGTCCGCCAGAAACGTGGCGTACTCCTCGCGCCGCGCCTCGTTTCGCGGGGCCCCGGCGCGCGACAGCAGCCCGCGCAGCGCCACGGCGTCCTCCGCCAGGCCGCGGCCCAGCAGCGTGTGCGCCGTGAACGCCCAGGAAGAGGCCGTGTCCGACGATGCCGCCAGCTCGCGGTCCAGCCGCGTCAGCAGGTTGGCGGTCGACACCCGGGCCAGCGGGTTGGCGGCGGGACGGGTGCGGCGCGCGGCGCGGGTGAACGCCGCCACGCTGTCGGGCTGCTCGCCCAGCACCGGCGCCGTCCCCACGATCACCACCGGCGTGCCCACCTGCACGTTGTGGTACAGGCGCAACGCGTTGGCGTTGCTCAGGCGGATGCAGCCGTGCGACACCCGGCGGCCCAACAGCTCGGGCTTGTCGGTGCCGTGGATGGCCAGCTCGTTGCCCAGGTACACCGCCGCGGCGCCCAGCCCGCCCTCCTGCCGCCGCTCGGGCGAATCCAGGGGCGGCACCGGGCGCTTGTTCTCGACGAACCACCAGTCCGGGATGAACCAGGTGGGGTTCTGCTCCTTGAACTGCACGTACATGGTGCCGCTGGGGGTGTCGAACTGGTACTCGCGGCTCCCCGTCGTCAGCCGGAACCCCGTGCCCGTGCCCACGGGCGCCTTCCACAGCACCCGCTCGCCGTCCATGAAGCGCAGCTCGTTGACGTCCACGTCGACGACGACGTACTTCAGGTCGCGCCGAACCGGCGGCTGGTCGGGCGGGGGCGCGGCGACGCGCGGGTCTTCGGGCGCCGGGCGCTCCGCCCGCGGCACGCCGAACACCGAGCAGCCGGCCAGCAGCACCGTCGCGAGCGGAACCGCCACGCGCGACAGGATGGAAAAGCTCATGCCTCTATCGCCTGATCGTTCTCTGCACATGCTTTGGCCCCCATGCGGCGGGCGCAATCGGGCCGGCAGGTTGCAACCCCTGCGCCAGCGCGACACCGCGGCGCGGAGGTGTCTGCGCGCGAAGACCACGCGTGCAGTCCGCGAAGGCGGACTTCGGGCCGTGGTTGCCGCGAATTCATTCGCCCCAGTGCCGGGGCTTCGGCGAGCTCACGAGGTACCACCCAGCCGGCGCTGAATGCACGAGGAGCCAGCGGAGGCGATCCCCCGCTGGCTCCCCGCGATCCCGTCCTCCGCTACTTGCCGGCGCCGAAATCCACCGTGGGCGTCTGGTCGGCGTTGGCGGGGGCCGTGTAGGGCTCCTTGCGCTGCGCGCCGCTCATCCGCGCGGTGATCACCGTGGGAAACTTGCGGATGTACGTGTTGTACGTCTGCACCGACTGGTTGTAGTCGCGCCGGGCGACGGCGATCTGGTTCTCGCTCTCGGCCAGCTGGTCCTGCAGCGCCTGGAAGTTCTGCGTGGCGCGCAGCTGCGGGTACGCCTCGACCGCGATGTTCAGGTACGTGCCGATGCTGCGGGTGACCGCCGCGTCGGCCGCCTCGATCTGCTTCACGTTGCCCCCCTGCACGGCCTGGGAAAGCTGCTGGCGCGACTGCGACAGCTGCTGCTCGGTGGCGGCCACGCGCTGCTGCCCCGCGCGCGCCGCGGCCACGTCGCTGAAGGTGCCCCGCTCGAACTCGGCGGCGCCCTTTACGGTGGCCACCAGGTTGGGGATCAGCTGGTTGCGGTTCTGCAGCGCCACGCCGATGTCGGCCTTGGCGCGCTCGGTGGATTCGTCCAGCTCCTGGATGCGGTTGTACCCGCAGCCGCCCAGCGACAGGGCAAGGCCCAGCACCATCGCCGTCTTCATCACCCTCATGACTATCCTCCGGAAAGCGGGGTCGGTTCTCGATGTTTCGTCAGGCACGGGCGCCATCGCCGTGCACCAGCCGGTCCACGTGGTTCACCACGCGCGACACGGCGTCCAGGTATCCCACCACCAGCGGTGAGTCGGCCTCGGCGCGCAGCTTTCCGCCGCTCGTCCGGGCCCGGTGGATCTCCAGCAGCGGCCCCGGGCTGAAGCCCACCTGGTCCGCCACCCGCTGCACCACCGTTTCCGCGTCGCGCACGCCGGGCTCGCCGCTCAGCCGCAGCACCGTGCGGAAGAGCACCAGAAAGGTGCTGAACGACCGCATCACCACATCGGCCAGCTCGTTCGGGTCGGCCGCCAGGAGCAGGTAGCGTTCCCGGAGCTGGATCTGCTTGCCCTTCAGCTCGCGCTCGCACTGCAGGCGCAGGTCTTCGGGGCGGATGGTGATGCCTTCGAAGGGGTCCGCGCCCGAGAGCCGGATGTTGGCGTCCTGGATGTCGGCCAGCTCGATGGCCCACACGTCGGCCGACCGGCGCCACTCGTCCACCGACATCACCAGCGGCGGCGGGTTGCGCTCCGCCACCCACGCCCGCGCCGCCTGCGACGCGCGCCGCAGCGTGGCCGGCGACACGTCGCGCAGCAGCACCAGCACGTTCAGATCCGACACGCCGGGGCGGTACTCGCCCCGCGCCGCCGAGCCGTACAGCACCGCCGACACCAGGTCGGCCTCGAAAATCGCCTCCAGCTGCCACGCCAGCTCCTGAGCGCGCCGCAGCTCCGGCGGCATCTCTCCCACGTTCCTCGTCACCAGTCTCCTCCCGCGCCGCCGCCCCCGAATCCACCCCCACCGCCGAATCCACCGAATCCTCCGCCACCACCCCCACCGAAGCCGCCACCGCCGCCCCATCCGCCGCCGCCCATGGGAAAGGGGATGATGACCGGCATCCCGAAGCCGCCCCTGCGCCGCCGGCCGCCCCCTCCGCCCCCGCGGCTGGCGAGGATGAAGAAGACGATGATGATCATGACGATGAAGAAGCCGCCCCCTCCCCCGCCCTGCCGCCGCCCGGTCTGGCGCTCCTGGGGCTGCGGCGCGGGCGGAGCGCCGCCCGTCAGCTGGAAATTGAACGCCTCGGCGTACTCCTGCGCCACCCCGCGCACGGCGAGGAGGATCCCCTCGCCCACGTTGCCGGCCTGCAGCTGGGGCACCATCAGGTCGCGCCCGATGCGTCCCGCCTCGGCCGCGGTGATGAAGGTGTTGGTGCCCAGCCCCGTCTCCACCCGCCACTTGCGGTCCTGGATGGATACGAGCACCACGGCCCCGGTGTTTCGGGCGCGGTCGCCGGGCTCGCCCTTGGCGCCGATGCGCCACTCGCGGCCGATCTGCAGCCCCACCTCGGCGGCCGTGCGGCCCTGCAGCGAGGGGAGGGTGACGACCACGATCTCCCCGCCGGAGCGGGCGCGCACCTCGTCGATGACGGCGGCGATGCGCTCCTCGTCCTGCGCCGGGATGGCGTTGGCGAAGTCGTTGACGTAGCCCACCGGACGGGGCAGCTGCAGCTGCGCGGCGGCGGGCCCGCACACCAGGGCCAGCGCCCATGCGAGCAGCAGCGTAACGATCCGGCGCGGCGCTTGCGCACGCTGGCGTTGCCGGACACGCAGGCGGGGCCTACGTTCCAGCGCGTTCCTGAGCCGTCCCATTCCTCCCGGAGCCCGTGGATGAAACGTGCGCTGCTGTTTCTGGCCGTCTGCGTGACGGCCGCCGGATGCAGCGATTCGAAGGTGGTCGTCCGCGCGGCGCTCGCCGAAGGCGGCGAGCCGATCGTGGACATGCCCGTTTACCTGCTGCCGTACGACCGCAAGGCCCTGATGGATTCACTGGCCCGCGCGTCCGACGAGCCGGAGCCCACCATCCCGGCAGACCTCGTACAGCAACTTGAGCGCCTGAACGCCGCGCCGGTGGTTCCGGGCGACTCGGCGTCGAGCGCAAACGTGGCGCTGCGGACGGTGCTGCGGGCCCGGATCGACAGCATCCGCGCCGCGCGGACCCAGTGGAGGCAGCGCGTGTTCGCGCCGTTCGACAGCGTGGCGCGCATGAAGGAAAGCGAGCTGGCCGAGACCGCCGCCTCCGATACGACGGACGCGCGGGGGCACGCCGCCATCCCGGCCGACGAGGGGCGGTTCTGGATCTACGCCACCTACGTGCTTCCGGAGACCACGCTGGAGTGGAACCTGCCCGTTTCGGTGCGCGGCGACAGCGTGGTGGTGCCCCTGACGCGCAAGAACGCCAAGGAGCAGCAGTTCTTCTGAGGGGGCGCCCCTCCCCCGGCCCCTCCCCGCACGGTACTGCCGTGCGGAGAGGGGGGAACCACGCGCGCCTCCCCTTGGCCCACACGCCCACACCCTGTCATCCTGAGTCTTTCCCCGTCCTCCGGCCGACCCTGAGGGATGAAAAGGGCTCGCGGGCGCCGTTTATGATTTGGACGAACTGGACTTTTTCTATTCAGGCCCAAGCCCACCGCACCGGCCCGCAAATCGTCCTTCGCGGGCCGAAGGATCTAGCCTGGGGCACGAACCAGCCCGGGCGCGGCAGCGGTCACAGACCCCTGGGACTCGGACCGGCTGAGGGGCGGCACGGGCGAATGAATTCGCTGCAACAAATACACGAAGTCCGCCTGCGCGGACTGGCTTGCTTCGGTGTGGGGGAGATCCGGGTGGCGCGTCCGGGTCTCGCACCAGGCGACGGTGTGCGGATGGGCCGGTGCACGACCGGAAGTGTGTGGCGGATCCCTCAGTCGCTGCCGATTGCGGTGCGTGGGAAGGCTCGCCGGGGCCGCTCCATCGGGATGACACCCGTGGGGCGGGGGCGGGTCCCGTGTACGTGCAGGTGAAGCCCCGAGCGGTCGCGACAGCGGCCCGAAGCGGGGCTTTCCGCTGTTCCAGCCGCGGGTTCACCCGCGCCTGGATCCCGGACTTGGCTCGGCACATCCGGCGGCGGCGCGAACCTCGCCGGCCTGCGTGGGTACATCGTCGCGCCAACGCGTGGAGCCCTCCGAATCTCCCTATCTACCTGACCGAATGTCTCGCAAGTCGCTGATCCCGGCACTCCTGATCCTGCCGCTCGCCGCCGCGTGCGGGGGAGGCGCCAGCGCCAACGAGCCGGTGGCCCGGGAAGACGGCTTGGCCGTGCTGCGCGAGCCGCCCCCGGCCCGCCCGGTGGAGGCGGCCCGGCTCGGAAGTGCCGTGCAGGAGGCTCGGCGCACCGCCATCGTGGCCGCGGCCGAGCGCGTGGCGCCGGCGGTGGTGAGCGTGAACGTGCTGCGGCGCGAGCGCGTGGTGCCGCGCAGCATGTGGGAAGAGATGATGATTCCGCCCGGCGCCGAGCGGGAGGTGGCGGGCTTGGGCTCGGGGTTCATCATCACCCCCGAGGGTCTGGTGATCACCAACGAGCACGTGGTGCGCGCCGCCTCCGAGGTGATGGTGACGCTTCCCGATGGCCGCGAATTCGACGCCGACGTGGTGGGCGCCGACGAGGTGAACGACCTGGCGCTGCTGCGCATCCGGGGCGGGCGCGGGCTGCCCGTGGCGCCGCTGGGCAACAGCGACGGGCTGATGATCGGCGAGTGGGTTATCGCCATCGGCAACCCGTTCGGATTCCTGCTCAGCAACCCGGAACCCTCCGTCAGCGCGGGGGTGGTCAGCGCGGTGGGGCGCAACATCGGGGGTGCCGGCGGGCAGCGCAGCGTGTCGCTGGACCTCATCCAGACCGACGCCTCCATCAACCCCGGCAACTCGGGCGGGGCTCTGGTGAACGCGCTGGGCGAGGTGGTGGGCGTGAACTCGTCGATCCTTTCCAGCACCGGCGGCAGCGAGGGACTGGGCTTCGCCATCCCCATCAACCGCGCGCGCCGGATTGCGCTGGACCTGGCGGACGACGGCCGCTACCGCCGCGCCTGGATCGGCGCCGACGTCGAGGCCGTGCGCGCCGAGGGGCCGCGCCGCCTGGCCGAGGTGCGCATTTCCCAGGTGGTCGCGGGCTCGCCCGCCGAGCGCGCCGGGCTGCGGCGGGGGATGCGCGTGGTGTCCATCGGCGCCAAGCGCATCCGCACGCCGCTGGACTGGCAGGCGGGGCTGCTGAACGCGGCGTACGGCGAGCCGCTGGAGGTGCGGGTGATGGAAGGTGGACGCGAGCGCACGATCCGCGTGCAGCCGGGAGACCTGCCGTCGATGGGCGCGGAGCGCATCCAGGCGCTGCGCGACTTCCAGCTGGTGACGCTCACTCCGGCCATCCGCGCCGAGCGCGGCCTGCAGAGCGAGCAGGGCGCGCTGATCGTGGGCCTGTCCGACGCGGCGCGGCAGCTGGGGCTGAGGGAGGGCGACCTGATCCTGCAGATCAACCGCGTGCGCGTTTCCACCGCCGAAGAGGCCGCGCGCATGCTGGGGCAGCTGACGGGGACCGGCGTGGTGATGTACGTGGAGCGCGAAGGCCGGCTGGCCGCCACCCAGTTCATGCTGGGGAGCTGAGGGACGGGCTGGTCCATGGCTGTCGCCGCAGCCGCCCCCCATCCCAGTCCTTCCGCCGCGAACTGCCATCGGGGATGACAGGCGCGTTGCGGATGGTGCCGGCGCATGCCCCGGGGTGGCCCCTCCCCCGGCCCCTCCCCGCATGCTGCGCATGCGGAGAGGGGAGAATTCGCTCGCCCGCTCCCACTCCGGTCCGCACTCCCGCACTCAGCGCACTTTCCTGTGTTGCTGCCGGAACCGAGCTTGCGTTGAAACGGCGCGAACCCTGACCCGCCGACGCCGTGAAGCTCAAGCTGCTGCACCTGATCGAAACGCTGCGCTCCACCTACTGGTTCATCCCCACGATCATGGCCGTGCTCGCGGGGGTGGGAGCCGTGCTGCTGGTGCAGGTGGACCGCTTTCTTTCCGCCCGGTTCGTCGACCAGCTCGGGTGGATCTATTCCGGCGGGCCAGAGGGCGCGCGGGCCATGCTCAGCGTCGTCGCGGGCTCGGTGATCGGAACGGCGGGGGTGACGTTCTCCATCACCATCGCCGCGCTATCGCTCGCCAGCACGCAGCTCGGGCCGCGCATCCTGTACAACTTCATGCGCGATACGGGCAACCAGTTCGTGCTGGGCACCTTCATCGCCACGTTCGTCTTTTGCGTGCTCGTGCTGCGCACCATCCGCGGCGCGGACGAGTCCGGGCGCTTCGTCCCGGCCATCTCCATCACCCTGGGGCTGGCGCTGGGGCTGCTGAGCATGGGCGTGCTGATCTACTTCATCCACCACGTGGCCGTTTCCATCCAGGCACCCAACGTGGTGGCGGTGATCGGGCGCGACCTGGCCGACGAGGTGGAGCGCGAGTTCGCGCCGGAGAACGGCATTCCGCCCGAGAAGCGCACGCCCGGGTTGCCCGACGAGTTCGACCGCGACGCGGCCGTGGTGGAAAGCACCGCCGACGGCTACGTGCAGGCGCTGGACGAGAACGCGCTGGTGGAGATCGCCCGGCGGGCCGACCTGCTGCTGGTGATCGAGCGGCGGCCGGGCAAGTTCGTGCCCGAGGGGATGCCGCTGGTGCGCGCGTGGCCCGCGGAGCGCATGAACCTGGGGTGGGAAAGCGACATCCGCAGCCGCTTCGTGCTGGGATGGCAGCGGACGTCGGAGCAGGACGTGGAGTTTGCCGCCGACCAGCTGAGCGAGGTGGCCATCCGCGCGCTGTCGCCGGCCATCAACGACCCGTTCACCGCCATGGGGTGCCTGGACTGGCTGGGCGCCGCCCTGTGCCGCGCCGCCCATGGGCGCACCCCCGACCCCGTGCGCGTCGACGACGAGGGCCGCGTGCGGGTGGTCTACCGTCACCCGATCACCTTCTCCGGCTTGGCCGACGCGGCCTTCGTGCAGATCCGCCAGTTCGGCGCCCGCAGCCCGTCGGTGATGCTTCGCATGCTGGAGGTGATCACCACCGTCATCCGCAGCACCCGCGGTGACCGCGACGAGATCCAGGTCCTGCTGGAGCACGCGGAAACCATCCGCCGGGCGGCGCTGGACAACGCCGAAGAGCCGCGCGACCGCCACGACATCGAGGAGCGCTACCAGACCCTTCTGCGGGCCGCCGGGGTGATGCTCGGCGAGGTCGCGCAAGCGTGACGTTCCGCCCGCCGCGCCGCCCAGGCCCGACCGTTGCAACGCGCCGGGCCCTTTCACGAAACCAGCGGAGAAAGCGGATGGCGTACGGATTGATCCAGTTCACCGAGGCGGGGCGGCGGGTGGCGGCCCTGGTGAGAACCGAGCACGGCCAGCCCACCGGCGCCGACGGGGTGATGGACCGGCTGGCGGCGTTCATCGAGGAAACCTCGCCCACGCTGATCCGGCAGGGGTCGCCGGGGGCGTTGTACATGGCCGAGCTGTTCACCGCCCGCGAGGTGCAGGCCGGGCGCGCCATCCGGGTGGTCGGCGGGCAGGGCGAGCTGGGCATCGGGCCCGACGAGGTGGCGGCGCTGCAGGGTCCCGGCTACCTGTACGACTTCATCGTGGGCCCCGAGGGCGACCGCAGCCCACCCATGGTGCACGTGACCCCCGTCCACGACTCGCCGCGGGTGGAGTAAGCCCCGGCGCCTACCGGCAACGATTGCCGGCCTTCGATGCAGCCCATCGTGTCACGGCGGCAGACCCGAAAGAAATCAGGCCCGGTGAACCGGGCCTGATCGAATATTCCAAGGAAGCGCTACCCGAACGAGGGGCGGGGCTTCGGCCTCGTCTGGAGCAGCCCCGGCACCGGCTGGCGGTGCTCCGCGTGCCGGTACCGCTGGTACGCGAACCACGCCATCATCCCCGCGAAGAGAAGGCGGCAGAACTCGATCGACCAGAAGGGGGGCGTCCACCCTCCCGGCGTATCGGCCCAGGCCAGGGCGGCCAGGAAGATCACGCCGAATATCGACCGGAAGCCATGGGTCGCCAGGGCGAACCACAGCAGGCGGTCGACCGTCTCGCGCAGCATCAGCACGAACAGCAGAGCCGCCAGCACGATGAACCCGCCCGCGTCGAGGATGGCTGTCGCGGTGTAGTGGCGGCCCGCCTGCAGCGATCCCTCGAAATATCCATACGTCCCCCCCAATCCCAGCGTGGCCGCGGCAACCCCGTACGCCACCATGCGCTGCCGGGGCGTCAGCTGCCGTGAGTAGCTGATCCAGAAGAGCGCGCCGTACAGCACGAACGTCAGGAAGGTGCGGCTGTGGTTGAACACGGGGGCGAAGCGCAGGTAACCAGCGTACACCGGCGCCTCGCTTCCCGCCATGAACGCGGCGATTCCCCAGCCCCCCTGTACCAGCTTATCAATACCGTACACGGCGAAGAACAGCCCGGCCGCGTACCAGCTCTCGGCGTGCCCGGCGGGAGCCGACGCTCCCATCCGCCGCGCCGCCAGCAGCGCGTACACGCTGAAGCACAGCAGGAACAGCGTGACGCCCGTCTGGAGGGTGAGAGTGATCACCGTAGTACCGCGAGGTCAGGGGTCAGCCGGTCGGGTCTACGCAGTGCGGTGGGCAGGTGTGCGCGTCGTTCTCTACCGTGAACGTTTCGCTGTACTCGCCGGACTCGCCGGGCACGCGGTCTTCGTGGTACAGGCGGATCTGAAGGGTGGCGATGTTGTGGTTGGGGTCGTCGATGGTGATGGTGATGTCGCGCCTGTTGTTCTTGCCCTTCAGCTTGATCGTGTGCTTCTTGGGATGCCCTTTTCCCCTGCAGTCCACGGGCTTGCTCCTGTCCTGCCGGTACAGCGTTTCGGCCGTGCCTCCGACGGGCTCGATGACGCACGAGCTGGCGAACGCGGGATGAAAGCTGACGTCGTAGCTGTCGGTAGAAACGGTCTTGTGGTCTTCCATTTTGTGCCTCCGGAAACGGATTTTACGGCGGGGAGGGAACTGCAGACGATCTACAAAGTGCACTTCAACAGGCGGCCGGGCAAGTGCATCCGCCTTCATCCGCCACCGTGCGGACGCCTCAGCTTTCCGCGGGGCGGCGGAGGGCGTGCAGCCGTTCGAAGAGCGCGGGAACGTGCCGATTCTCGATGGCGCGGCGCAGGCGGATCTGGGCCAGCAGCGAAGCGATCATGGCTACCGCGACGTTGATCCAGCAGAAGATCAGGGCGGCATCCAGGGCGCGGGCGCTTTCCAGCAGCGCCAGGCTGGCCATCAGGCTTACCACCAGGGTTTCCTTTACGGCATGCGCGGCCACAGCCAACCATAGCAGCAGGTCCATCCCGTCGTTCATCACGCCCACCAGCAGGGCGAGCAGCGACGCCAGAACGGCGGCCGTGGCAAGCACCGCCAGGGCCGTCATCTGGGCGTGGTTGTCGATGGTGCCGTACAGGGCCGCCGCCGTCGTTCCTCCCACCACGGTTCCGCCGATCACCCACAGCGCGCCGAGAGACACCTGACGCACCCGCTCCGGGCGCGCGGCGAGCAGGGCGACGAGCATCAGGCCGTACGCCGCCATGCCCGCCTCCCGCCCGATGTTTCCGGCGGGGCTCCACTCGAGGTACGTGCGGTAGAACGGCGAGTCGGGGCCCGCATGGAGGGCCGCCGTGGCCGCCAGCGTCTGCACGCCCCCGAACACGCCGACGAACACGAAGGAGGCGCCCGTCACCAGCCAGCCCGCTTCGAGCTTGCGCCAGCGGGCAGCGCCCAGGTGACGCCACGCCTGCAGCGACCGGATGCCGAACAGCAGCGTAAGCGCGGCGTTCACCAGCTGGAGCGTGGCGGTCATCCGCCGGGCAGTATTGCGCAATTCGGTGGGCAGAGGACGACCACGTCCCTGATGATCACCGTTTCTTCCTCACCACCCTCGGCGAGCGCCACGGGGGTTCCCTTGGGCTTCAGCCGGATCTCGATGCTGGCGATCTCGTGCAGGGGATCGTTGATCACCAGGCCGAAGTCGCGCGCGTTGGGGCCGCCGCGGAACTCGAACTCGCTGCTGGCCCACGGCAGCACGGCGCCCGCGGGAAGTACGAACGGTCCGGCCTGCGTGTACAGGTCGACGGCCGTTCCTTCCCGCTGCACCGTCACGTTCCGGACGAACCCCGGATAGAAGGCCGACGTGTACCCGTCTACCGACACCTCCACGCGCGACGGCGAGGGGGGATATACCTGGACGTAGTCGGAGTTGTTCTGGCCGGTGCTGCCGCCGTCGGTTTCGCTCATCAACGCCTCCAAAGGATTGTCACTCCAAGCCTGCACTCTTCCTTCATGATGGTCGCAGGGGCTGCCATTGCGCAAGGACTTTCTCTTCGGGCTTCGGGCCGCCGCGCGGGAAGTGCCCATGCTCCCGCCTACCATGCGCCACCGGGCGTACCGATTGCATCGCCAGACGGCAAACGAACCCGGCCGTGCTTCCCGACACCGCTCGCTTCCGATGATGATCTCGTTTCCCCGCGCGACGGCCCGTGCCGCATGGCTGGCCCTGGCCGCCGCCGCGTGCTCGCCCGCGCCTCCCGCCACCGCGCCCGCGCCCGAAGCGGCCAAGCGGGTGCGGATCGTCCACACCAACGACTTTCACGGCCGGCTGCTGCCCCAGGCGGTGTCGCAGCGCGCCGCGGGCGGGTCGGCGGTGCTGGCGGCGCACTTCGACAGCGCCGCCGCGCGCTTCGCCGGGCCCACGGTGATCCTTTCCGCGGGCGACGACATGCAGGGCACGGCCATCAGCAACCTCAGCTGGGGGCGCGCCACCATCGACGCGCACAACGCGGCGGGATACGACGCGGCGGCCATCGGCAACCACGAGTTCGACTGGGGGCAGGACACCCTGGCGGCCCGGGTACGCGACAGTCGCTTTCCCTGGCTGGCCGCCAACCTGTTCGTCGCCGGCACGCGCCGGCACCCGGCCTGGGTGCGGCCATGGGTGATGGTGGAGCGCGACGGCGTGCGTACGGCCATCATCGGCGTAGCGCTGCAGACCACCCCCGAGATCGTGCTGGCGGGGCGCACGGCGGGGCTGGAGTTCGGCCCCGAGGCGCCGGCCGTGGACGCGGCCGCGCGGGAGGCGCGCGCCGCCGGGGCGGACTTCGTGGTGGTGACCGCCCACCTGGGCGCCGCCTGCGAAAGCGCCGGCAGCGAGCCGGAGGAATCGTCGGCCGGGTGCTCGGGCGAGGCGCTGGAGATGGCGCGCGCGCTGACGGAGCCGGTAGACCTGGTGGTGGGCGGCCACTCCCACCGCCGCGTGCTGACGATGGCGGGTTCGGTTCCGTTCGCGGAGGCTGCGTCCTACTCCACCGCCTACAGCGTCACCGACCTGGAGCGCCGCGGGGGACGGACAGCCGTCACCCATCGCTCCATCCGGGTGCCCTGGGCGGACCAGGTAACGCCCGACACGCAGGTGGCGCGCATCGTCGCCGCGTGGGAGGCGCGGGTGAAGCCGGTGACCGAGCGCACCGTCGCCACTTCCGCGGTCGCGTTCGCGGGGCGTGGACGGGGCGAGTATCCGCTTGGCAACCTGCTGGCCGACGCGCACCGGGTGCAGACCGGGGCCGACGCCAGCCTGGTGAACAACGGATCCATCCGCCGCGACCTTCCGGCCGGCCCCATCAGCTGGGGAACGGTGTTCGAGCTGCAGCCCTTTCAGAACGCCCTGGTCACCCTGCGCGTCTCGGGCGCGCAGCTGAAGTCCGCGCTGGAGAACGCCGTGCTGGGCGCGGCGCCCGACGCGCACATCTCGGGGATGGGGGTGACGTGGGACCCCGCCGCGCCCGCCGGTCGCCGCGTTCGCGAGGTCCGGCTGTCGGACGGGCGCGTGGTGGCGGATGCCGACACCGTCACCCTGGCGGTGACGGAGTTCCTGGCCGGCGGCGGCGACCGCTTCACCTCGCTCATGGAGGCGCCGCGGACCGCCACGTCGTGGATCGACCTGGACGCGCTGATCGCCTACCTGCAGTCGCTGCCGCAGCCGATCGCGGCCCCCGCGGTGGGGCGGTGGAGAACGGTCCCGTAGCAACGATGCGCTTCGGTGCAGGTGCATCGCATCGAACAAAGCCGCCGAATTGCCTCCGTTCCGGTTCCGGCACTGGGCTTGCGCCTGTCGGGCCGTTTCGAGGTGAACGACCGGATTCGAGGGGGGAGGAAGCGATGGCGTGCCCTACCGTAACGCTGACGGGAATCACGGCCGAGGTGTGGGTGTGCTGCCGGCGAGAGGCACGGCGGCTGGGGGTGAACTTTCCCGACGAGGACAGCGGCACGGCCTACCACCCCGACGCCGACGCGGGCTACGTGTGGAACCGGGACGACGGCAGCCTGCAGGTGACGTTCACGCGCATTCCGTCGTACATCCGCTGCGAGATGATCGAGGCGCGGCTTCGCGAGGGCGCGCGTCTCTGCGGCGCGCGATAGCTCGTTCCTTTACGGGCATGGCAGAAGGGCGGCTCCCGCACGGGTGCCGCCCTTCGCCGTCCACCCGACGAAACTCGTTGGCCGGCATCCACGTACACGCCCCATCGGTTCACGTTTCCGGAACGGGAAAGGCCTTCATCGATGACCGCGCTAAGCCCCGAAATCGGCCGCTGCCCCAACTGCCGCGCCTCCATCCGCCAGGATCATCCGTATCAATGGTGCAGCGAATGCGGCCAGCCGCTGCCCGTGGATCTCCGCCCGGCGGTTCGCTCGGCGCCCGCCGCGGCGCCCTCCGCGGACCCCCTCGTGCCACGGGTGATGGCTCGCCACTTCCGAAGCTCGTACAAGTCGTGGGACGAGATGTTCGGCGAGGCCGCGGCGTTCGCCACCCAGGTAGGACGCGGCCGGCTGATTACGATCGGGCACTCGGCGGACCAGGGCGAAGGCGTGGTGACGGTGTGGTACTGGTCTGCCTAGCCGTCGATGCGGAAACGGAAGCGCGCTTCGCCCGAGCCGTCGGGCGTGGCGGTGCGCTCCACGAACGTCACCTCGCCGTCACTGCCGATGGTGAGCACGGTGGACGCGCGGGTGCCGTAGACGTCGGAGGCGATGAAGGGCGCCGACAGCAGGCGCTCGCGATCGGCGCCCACGCCGGTGTCGGGAAGGTGGTCATCCGCGGCGATCACGCGGTCGCCCAGCATCTCCCACAGCCCGCTCTCCCAGCCGTCCGCCTCCGGGGACGAGAGGGCGGACCGCATGGCGGCCTTGGCGCGCTGCACCTTGGGCCACGGCGTGTCGAGGAGCGCGTTGCTCAGGCCGTACACGCCGGGGTGCAGGCGGTGGACGCCCTCCGCGCGGTTGGAAACGTAGAACACGCCGTCTCCATCACCAACCAGCAGGTTGAAGCCGTTGTACGCCGCCCCGCGCGCCGCCACCTCCTCCGCGTACGCCTGGGCCTCCATCGTCCCGCGCAGGAAGCCGGCGACCAGGGCGCCGCGCGACGGGGGGTCGGGACGGGGCGGCGCCGTCTCGCGGTAGTTGGTGATGGCGGCGAAGCGGCCGGCGCGGGTGACGCCCATCCAGGTGCCGCCCTCCTGCAGGTCGCGCCCGGCGAGGACCTCGGGCACGTCGCTCCACCACGCCGCGGGGGCGGTGGGGCGGGCGTAGAACTCGTCGCGGTTGGCGGCTACCACCAGCCGGTGGCGCGGGTGCCGGTCGAGGGCCAGGACGATCAGGCACATGGGGTGCTGTAGGTCGGGTCCCCCCGCGCGAACGCAACGGGGAGATCGGAGTATCAGAGGCGCCTCCCACGGGCAGGCGCCGTCCGCAAACTTGCCACGCAGGGCCCAGCGATGCTGCACTACCGCAAGCACATGCTTTCACCCGACCACGAGTGGGTGGTGTTCGTGCACGGTGCCGGGGGCAGCTCGTCCATCTGGTACCGCCAGGTGCGGGAGTTCCGCAAGAACTTCAACGTGCTGCTGGTGGACCTGCGCGGCCATGGCGATTCGCAGCCGCCCATGCTCAAGGCGTTCGAGGGGGAATACACCTTCAACGACCTGGTGGGCGAGATCGTCGAGGTGCTGGACGACGCCGGGATCCAGCAGGCGCACTTCGTGGGCATCTCGCTGGGGTGCATCCTCATCCGCATCCTGGGCGAAATGGCGCCGGAGCGGGTGAAGAGCATGATCATGGGCGGCGCCATCATCCGCCTGAACCTTCGCTCGCGCGTGCTGGTGGGGCTGGGCAACGCCTTCAAGCGGGTGATCCCCTTCATGTGGCTGTACCGGCTGTTCGCCTGGGTGATCATGCCGCGGCGGCGCCATCGCGAAAGCCGCTCGCTCTTCGTCAGCCAGGCCAAGAAGCTGTGCCAGAAGGAGTTCATCCGCTGGTTCCGGCTGACGTATGGCGTAAACCCGCTGCTGCGCCTGTTCGAGGACAGGGAGCTGCCCATTCCCACGCTGTACCTGATGGGCGACGAGGACTACATGTTCCTGCCGCCGGTGCAGCGGATGGTGCAGCGGCAGACCCGGTTCACGCGGCTGGAGATCATCCCCGAGTCCGGGCACGTGGTGAACGTGGACCGCCCCGAGCTGTTCAACGAGCTGTCCATCGGCTTCATCCGCCAGGCGGCGCTTTTGCCGGCCGCTTGATGGTCCCGCTCACATCGTCTCGGTTCTCCTGCGCCGCGGCCCTGATTGCCGCGGCGTTGCTGCTGGCGGGCTGTGGGCGCGGCGGCGACGGCCGGGACGACACGTCGCTGGCGGCGGCGGGGGACATCGCGGGGTGCTTCTGGCGGGGCGACGAGGCGACGGCGCGGCTGCTGGACCGCATGGGCGGCGTGGTGGCGCCCCTGGGCGACGTGGTATACCCGCATGGGACGGACGCGGAGTTCCGGCGCTGCTACGGTCCCACCTGGGGCCGGCACCTGGACCGCACGCGGCCGGCCGTGGGCAACCACGAGTACAAGACGAAGGATGCGGCGGGATATTTCCGCTACTTCGGCGCGCGGGCGGGCCAGGCGGGAAAGGGATGGTACAGCTACCAGCACGACGGCTGGCACGTGGTGGTGCTGAACAGCGAGGAGCCGTTGGAGCCCGGTTCGGAGCAGGTGCGCTGGCTGGAGGCGGACCTGAAGGCGCACCCCTCGCGCTGCACGCTGGCGTACTTCCACCACCCGCGGTTCAGCTCGGGGCGGCACGGCGGCAAGGCGCGCGTGGCCGACGCGTTCCGGGTGATGTACGACCACGGCGTGGACGTGGTGCTGAGCGGCCACGACCACCACTACGAGCGCTTCGCCCCGCAGGACCCGGACGGGCGCGAGGACCGCGAGCGCGGCATCCGCCAGTTCGTCGTCGGAACCGGCGGTGCCCCCTCCTACCGGCTGCGCAACAAGCCCGTGCAAAACAGCGAGGCCCTTTCCAACAACGTCCGCGGCGTGCTGCGCCTGGTTTTTTACGAGGACGGGTACGAGTGGGAGTTCGTTCCCATCCCCGGCCGCCGCTTCGAGGACCGCGGCCGCGGCGACTGCCACTGACGCTGCCTGCGACGCAGCTTCGCCGTTCCTACGTTACGAAATTCGCCATGGACACCGCGACCGAGGGGAATGATTGCAGCACCCGCTTGTCCGAAGTGACCAGGACAACCCCCAGATCCTGGGCAAGGTGCACGAATTCGCAATCATAGGCGCTACGGCCGGTCTGCTCGGCCAGGCGGAGTACCGGAGCCGACTCTACCTGGTACTCGCTCCCCTCGAGGAGTGTCTCGGCTTCTTGCATGTACTGCACGGCATCCCGAAGTGAAAGGTGCTTCTGGCGCACGTACAACGCGAGGACGTTGCGGAACTCGCTACGCCAGAGCAGGGGCGCCGTCCAGGCCGGGTCCCGCAGGAGTACCGCTTCGGCTTCGGCGGTCCGATCACCCCGAATCAGAAGATACGCAATCAGGTTGGAATCGGCGACGATCATGGCCGCCCCTCGCGGCGGCTTCGCTCCAGCAGTTCGTCGGTGAGCGGAGGAAGGTTCGTGCGATCCTGGATCCGGCGAACGCGGGCGAGGAATGCCTCGGGGTCCATGGCCAGGCTGCCAACAGACCGCTCCAGGCGATGGAGCACTTCGCTGTTCAGGCTGCGGCGATGCTCGTCCGCGCTCTCGCGCAACCGATTCAGAAGGTCATCCGGAATGGACTTTATCGTCAGGCTCGGCATCTTTCCTCGTGTGGTTGCATTTTGGAACCAAAACGAAATGTAGTGGCTCTCGGGTGAGACTGCAATCGATGTTTTCGGCACCCGCACGCAGGCGGCGACAGCCGGGATCTTCCTGGCTGAGCGAAGACCCGGCTGAAACCGCCCGCCCCGCTCCACCGTACATCGCGCTTGTTCGGCCTACAACTACGCTCCTCGACTGCTGACATGCTGACTCCGCTGAATCGTCCCAGGCTTTCTGCGCCGCGCCCCCATCCCCTGGCGCAGATCGGGCCGCGGGCGTGGATGGCCGTTGGCGGGATCGCCGCGGTGGGCGCGGCGATCGGGGCAGGCATGGGCCTGGGATGGCACCAGTCCGGGTTCTTCCTGTGGCTTGTCGTCGCCCTCGTGCTGACGTCCGCGGTCCGCGTGGGGTGGCGGATGGTGCGCGGGGGCCGCGCGGCCGGGCACGTCCGGCGCCGCACCCGCTCGATGGTGCAGCAGCTGGGCGGCGGCGCGTACGGCGTCATCGGGCTAGCGACCTGGCTGTTCCTGGAAGCGCAGACCCTCGCCGGCGACGTGGGGAAGGCCACGGGGGTGATGGACTTCATCGAACAGAAGTCCTTTTCGTGGCTGATCGGGTTCAGCGTGGATTCGGTGCTGAACGCGGTGTGGGCGGGGATCTGGCCGGTCTACTGGTTCAAGGACCATCCGCTGGTGATGGGGCTGGTGTTCGCGCTGGCGTGGGGCGGCTCAGGGCTGGCGAGCCGCTGGGCAACCTGGCCGGCTGCCGAACCGGAGCTGGATACTCTGCATCAGGCGAACCCGGCGGCGTAGTCTCCTTCTTCCGGACGCAGGAAGCCCCGGCGGCGCGGGTGCGCCACCGGGGCTCGGGCGAGTAGAGCCGGTGCGGCCCGCGGATCAGTTCGTGACGGTGATCTCGTGCACAAGGCCGGCGGCCTGCAGCTGCTCGGAGCGATACTGCCGGAGGTTGCGCGTCATGTCGAGCACCTCCAGCGTGATCGTCCACTTGCCCGCCGCGGCGTTGGCGGGCACGGGGATGGAGCACTTGAACGTGCCCGTCGCCACCCCTTCGCCTTCCAGCGGCCCACCGCCGCACCCCCATCCCACGCCGGTGCCCGGCGGGCTGATCCCGACGGAACCCCTCCACATCCCTGATGCAGCGTCCGTGGTGGTAAAGGTGAATTCCACGACCTTTGCGCCCGTCGCGAGGTTCACGGTCGCCGGCTGCACCGAAAGCGCGGTAGCCACGGGCGGCGTGACGTCCTCGTTCGGGCTCTGCACCTTCAGGACGGGGTTCATCCCGGTGGCGGCCAGTTGCGCGTCGGAATAGATGGTCCTGGTTCCCGCGCTGTCGGTCGCTCCAAGGCTCTTCACCCTCCAATCGCCGCCCACGGAACTCCGGGGAAGCTGGATGGCACACTTCCACGTGCCTGCCCGCGACGTGCCCATGGCCGGCACCGGCCCCGTGGAGCAGGCCTGCCACTGGTGGTTGAAGGCACCGGGGCGCACCGACTCCAGCTGCAGACTGATCGACGCCATACCCCCCTCCGCCTGGGCGGTGATCGCGAACTCCACCGGAGCGTCCGCCGTCCCGACGTTCGCCTCGCCGGGCGAGATCGTGAGGCCCGTCACCACCGGGGGCCGGCGCCGCACCGTGACCGGCACCGTCACGCTCTGCCCGCCCGCGGCGGCGGCGATCGTGGCCGTGCCCCAGCCCTGCGCGGTCAGGAGGCCTGCGCTGCTGACCGAGACGATGCCGGGCGCCGAACTGGACCACGTCACCGCATGGCCGCCGTTCATGTTGCCGGCCCCGTCCCTCGGAATGGCGGCCATGCGCAGCGTGTCGCCAAGCATGAGCACGGGCTCAGCGGGAGCGATGGAAATCGAGGCTACCGGCTGGATCGTGGCGGGAGAATCGCAGGCCGAAAGCAGCGCGAACAGGACCGGGACGGCAAGGTGCCAGCGTGAACGGTTCATCGGGTGCGGCCGGGGCTGATGGACGGGGGGGCGTGGAGCGGCGGTGCGAGGGATCGTGAACTATACCCGGCGTGGCCCGAAAGGCCAAGGGGCGCGAACGAGAGCGGGACGGCGCCGCCGCCGTCCCGCTCTCATCGTGCCGATCTCCAGCCGGTGCCGCGGCTCAGAAGCGGAAGCGCGCGCCCAGGCCCAGGGAGATGTAGTTGAAGTCGTCGATGGTGCGGTAGCGCACCTCGGGGGTCACCGAAAGGTTGTAGCTGACCGCGTAGTCCGCGCCCAGGCCGGCCTCCAGCCCCGTTTCGTCCTCGTGGAAGAGGGCGCCCAGCATGGCGTACGGGTTGGCGACCCCGCCGCCGGTGCCCAGCCCCACGCGCCCGCCCAGTTCGAATCCCTCCAGCTCCACCTCCTCGTCTCCCAGGACGGTGTCGTCGTCGTAGTCGAAGCTGAACTGCGAGTAGCCCCCGTAGAGGGCGAAGGTGGGCGCCAGGTCCAGCGAGGCGCGCACGCCGAAGCCCACGCCGGTGTCCACCAAGTCGGCGGCGTCGCCGGTGGGGATCCCCGCATCCAGGCGAAGCTCCACGCTCACGGGAAGCTGCGCCGCCGCGGGAGCGGCCACGGCCAGGAACGAGGCCGCGAGCAGAAGTGACACTGTCTTTTTCATGTCCTGCCGATCCGGTGATAGGTGATTGCGGTGCCGCCGGGCAGTCGGCGCACCCGCATGGAACCACGGAATGCGTCCCGAGGTTCCCTCGCTGTATCGTTTAGATGCGCGAAGGCCCGCCAGGGTTGTGACGGGCCTTGCGCGTTTCGTCCCTCGCGTCGAGCTCAGCTGGCCACCCGCTGCAGCACGCGGTACAGGTACTCCGTGGCCCAGCCCAGCGCACCGACGGGAACGCGCTCGTTGTCGCCGTGCATCCTCAGCTCGTCCTCGATGGGCATGGGCATCGGCAGTATCCCGTAGGTGGGAATGCCGATGGCCCGCAGCGCCGCGCCGTCCGTGGCGCCGGTGGACATGAAGGGGAGCACCGTGGCCCCGGGCGCCATCGTCCGCGCCGACTGCTCCATCGCCTGGAAGAGTTCGGTGGATACGGGCGACGGGGGCGGCGCCTGCGCGGGGTCGCCGTCCAGCGCAAAGGTCACGCTCGGCTCACCGCCGGCCTGGTTCATCATCCGCACCACCTCGGTGATGTCTTCGCCGGGAAGGATGCGCACGTTGAACGTGGCCCGCCCCTCCGAGGGGATCACGTTCGTGCGGAATCCCCCGTTCAGCAGGGTCAGCGAGGTGCCGGTGCGCAGGACGGCGTTGTGCAGCGGGTCGCGCGAAAGGACGGCCGCGGCACGGTCGATCTGCTCGCGCGAGGCGCCTTCGGACGAGATGTCCTGCATCGCCCGCTTGACCTCCGCGTTCTGCTCGATGGTGGCCAGGCGCTGAAAGTACAGCCGCGTGGTCTCGATCAGCCGCACGGGGGCGCGCCACTCGTGCACGCGGGTGACGGCGCGGGCCAGCGCGGCAAGGGCGTTGCCGGCGAGCGGAACGCTGCCGTGTCCGCTGGGCCCGGTAGCACGCGCCACCACGTTGTACGCCACCTTCTCGGTCGTCTGGATGTTGACGGTGCGGATCTGCCCGTCCATCACCCGGATTCGCCCGCCCTCGTTCAGCGCGAACTCGGCGTCGCCGATCAGCGCGCGGTGGTTCTCGATCACCCAGTCCACGCCCACCGGCGGCCCGCCCTCCTCGCCCGCCGTGCCGAAGAAGATGATGTCGCGGTCCAGCCGGTCGCGCTGCGCGGCGAGTTGGACGAAGGCCGTCAGCGTGGCGGCCAGCATTCCCTTGTCGTCGATGGCGCCGCGTCCGTACAGGTAGCCGTCGCGGAAGGTGGGCTCGAACGGGTCCGTCTCCCACTTGCTGGTGTCGGCGCCCACCACGTCCATGTGGCCCATCACCAGCACCGGCTTCTGGCGCGCGTTCCGGGCGCGGAGGCGCGCGACGAAGTTGGCGCGCGTGCTGTCCGTCGGAACGCGGAGCACGTGCGTCTCCACCCCCGGAACACGGCTGAGCACCGAATCGAAGTACAGCGCCGTCGCCAACTCGTTGCCGGGCGGGTTCTGCGTGTTGATGCGGATGAGGTTCTGCAGGTGCGCCAGCGTGGAGGCCTGCGCCTGCGCGCGGCTGAGCCCCGCGGGCGCGGCGGCGCGCACCGCGTACGTGGGGTCCTGCGCGGCTGCGGCACCCGTCGCGAGGACGACGGCCGCGAGGGCGAACGCCAGATTGCGAATGATCATTCGGTTACTTTCTTCAGCTCGGGAACTTCGACTACTGCGTGCAGGCTGGAGCCTGGTGCTCCAGCACGCGATCCAGGAAGCGCGCGATTCGCTGGTACGCCGTCACGCGGTTGGCCAGCTTGGCGATGCCGTGGCCCTCGTCGGGAAATCGCAGGTACTCCACGTCGCCGCCGCGCTGGCGCACGGCGCGGACGATCTGGTCCGCCTCGGCGACGGGGACACGCGGGTCGTTGGCGCCGTGCACCACCATCAGCGGGCTGCGGATGCGGTCGGCGTAGCTCAGCGGCGAGATCTGGCGGAAGAACTCGCGGTCCGCCGCGTCGTCGATGTTGCCGTACTCGATGCGGTCGCTGTTCTTGAGGGACGGAGACGCGTCCTCGAGCCCGCTGATCCAGTTGGCCACGCCCACAAAGGGCACGCCGGCGCGAAAGAACTCCGGGAGCTGCGCCACGGCGGCGTAGGTCATGTATCCGCCGTAGCTTCCGCCCATGGCCGCCACGCGGTTCCCATCCACCCCCGGAAGCGCGCGCAGCCACTCCACGGCGGCCTGCATGTCGCGCACGGCGTTGGGGCGCAGGCGCTTGTTGTCCAGTTGCGTGAACCGCTGTCCATAGCCGGTGGAGCCGCGGAAGTTCAGGTCGAGCACCGCGTAGCCGCGCGCCAGCAGGTACTGCTTGACGGGATCGAATCCCGGCCTCGCCTGCGAGGTGGGGCCGCCATGCAGCATCATCACCACCGGCGGACGCGCGCCGGCCGCGGCGGGGGGCGAGTACAGCAGCCCGTGGATGGTTTCGCCGTCGAAGCTGGGGAACTGCACCGGCCGCGGGGTGACGAAGCCGGTAGGGTCCAGCCCGGCCAGCGTGCTTTCGGTCGCGCGGGACAGCGTCTGCGCCGCCGCGTCGTACACCCACACGTCGCCGGGCGTCCCCGGCCCCGAAACGCCGATGGCAAGCCGCGGCGCGGCCTGCGCCCATTCCAGCGAGCCGACCACGCCGCCCGGAAGGTTGGCGACGCCCAGGTCGCGCTGGCCCGGCAGGTCGCGGATCACCAGGCGCGAGAATCCGCCCTCGTTGATCGTGTACGCCAGGAACTTTCCGTCAGGCGAGAGGGCCACCTGCTCCACGTCCCAGCGAGGCTGCTGCATCCAGTGCAGCTGGCGGTCGGGGAGGTGGTAGTGCGCCAGCCCGGCGAAGTCGCGCTCGTGGTTGGTGGCCACGAAGAAGCCCTGGCCGTCCGGCGTCCACTGGATGGAGCGGTAGCTGGACATCTGCGCCGGGGCGAACAGCGTGTCGAGCTTCTGCGTGCGCAGATCCAGCAGCATCAGGTCGTTGTCGGCCTCGCCGCGCCCCTGGCTGAGCACCATCGCCTCACCGTCGGGGCGCCACGCCTCTACCTGCAGGTTGCCGGCGCCCCGCAGCACCATGCGCGCGGGGCCCGCCGGGCGGCCGTCGGCGGCCAGGTCCAGCAGGTACAGGTCGAAGTCGCGGCCGTTGCGCTCGGTGGATACGTAGGCGATGCGGCTTCCGCGCGGAGACCACCCCGCGAAGTCGCGGAAATGCTCGTCCGACGGGGTCAGCTCGCGTTCCCTAGTGCCGTCGGGGGAAAGCAGAAAGAACTGCGTCCGCTCGTTGCCGCCGCGGTCCGTGCCGTAGGCGATCCACCGTCCGTCGGGGCTCCACCGGGCGAACTGCACGCGGTTGGCGCCGAAGGTGATCTGCCGCGCCGCCGCCGGGCCTTCGCCCCGCACCGGCGCCACCCACAGCTGCGGCATGCCGGTAGTGGAGGTCAGGTACAGCAGCTCGCGGCCGTCCGGCGAAAGCTGCGCGCCCGAGGCGCTGCGGACGTTCAGGTAGCGCGCGACGCCTTGGCAGTCGGCGCCGGCCAGCGTGAGCGCCGCCGGCTCCAGCTGCGGCACGTCCACGGGGGCGGGCGTGGGAAGGGTGTCCTGGGCGGCGCCCGGCGCGGCGGCGGCGAGCGCCCCGGCCAGCAGCAGGCGGATGGATCCGTTCATCTCGATGACGGTGATGAGGTCAGTCGGAGCGGGTCTGGCGGACCAGGCGGATCTGCGCGCCCTCGAATCCGGACCCGCGCAGGACGACGTTCATGGTGTCGGCCTGCGCCTGGCGGGTTTCCATCCTCACCGGGTGGTATCCCTCGCCGTCCAGCCGCAGCACGTACTCGGGATAGTCCCACTGCCCCTCTATCGACACGTCCGTGCGGGTGGAGACGACGGTGTCGGTAAAGACGTCGGACGTGCGCACGGTCAGGCCGCGCAGCTCGCCGCTGCCGGTCACCCGGTTCTCGTCGTCGTGGTCGAAGCTCAACGACAGCTCGTACGGAAAGCTGCGCCCCACCCACGTGCCGTCCAGGCGAAAGACGCCGGCGCGCAGCGGGTCGTCTCCGCAGGCGGCGGCGAGCGCGGCCAGCGGCAGCAGGGCGAAGTAGCGAAGGCGGAAGCGCATGGCGTTCGGGCGCGCGGGGTTGCATCTCGTTGATGAAGCACAGAATAGCCGGATACCCGACGGGGCGGCAATCGGGTCCGCTGGGGGCGTGGCGGCAGCGAACTTGCCCCGCGCGCCGGGCATGTTGAAACGGCAGATCCACCAGACCACGCATTCCGACAAGCCGGTGCCCGCGGGGCGGCGCATCGTGCTGGACTTCCGCGCGGGGGGCGAGGCCATCCCGGGCATTCTGCTGCTGCCGCGCGACCCCGTCCCGGCGCCGGGGGTGGTGCTGCTGCACGGCTACTCGTCGCGGAAGGAGCACATGGCCGAGGGCGTTGGCGGCTCGCTGATGCGGCACGGCATCGCAAGCCTGGCCATCGACCTTCCGCTCCACGGCACCCGCGGCGATCCACTGCAGGCCCAAGCCGCGCGCAATCCGCTGGCGCTGGTGGGGCTGTGGCGGCAGGCGCTGAAGGAGGCGAAGCTGGCGCTGCGCTACCTGTCCGCCCGGCCGGAGGTGAACTCGGGGTGCCTGGGCATCGCGGGCTACTCGCTGGGCTCGTTCCTGGCGGTGCTGACCGCGGCCGACGAGCCGTCGGTGCGCGCGGTAGTCCTGGCGGCGGGGGGCGACCTTCCGGCGGGCACGCCGCTGGCCGCGATCGCGCGCACGGTGGCGGACCCGCTGCGGGCGGTGCGCAAGCTGGACGGCCGCCCGCTGCTGATGGTGAACGGCACCGCCGACCGCACGGTGCGCCCCGACCAGGCGGAGCGGCTGTTCGCCGCCGCGCAGGAGCCCAAGGAGCTCAAGTGGTGGAACGCGGGGCACATCCTGCCGCCCCCGGCCATCGACTATGCGGCGGAGTGGCTGCGGGAGAAGATGCGGGGAGGCGAGGGGGAGCGGACGTAACGGGTGGGGCGTTTCGAAATGCGCCGGCGCATGCCGAAGGCGCCCCCCATCCCCAGCCCTTCCCCCGCAAACCGCGCGGGGGAAGGGAGCCAGTGCCGTGCGTTACACCGGCCTTTCCGCACAATCTGTCATCCTGAGCCCCAAGCGCACCGTGCCAGCCCGCACAACATCCCTCGCGGGGCGAAGGATCTAGCCTCGGGCACTTCCAAGCCGGGGCGCGGCAGCGGTCACCGCAGCGTGGGCCTCGGTTTCGTCTCGGTTTGCGGACGGCGGGGCGTTTCGAATGGCGCCGGCGCATTCCCCGGCTGCCCTCTCCCCCGGCCCCTCTCCCGCAAGCGGGCTACCCATTACCCACATCTTTGTATCGGGCCAGGGCCGCACGAAACCAAGGTGGCAGCAGGGGTTTAGCCCTCATCTGCGTCTACGCAGGAGATGGAGTAGCGCGCATTCCGGTGCGTAGAAGCCACACACTCCTGCGTC
>NZ_DASVSF010000097.1 GCF_036388275.1 Longimicrobium sp. | reverse complement strand
GGGGCGGGCGCCGGAGCGCCCGCCCGCCGTGGTCACGCGCCGTACAGCACGATGCGGTTGCCCTTGCGCACCCACCGGCCGCTGGCTCCGCCGCCGACGCTGGCGCCGTTGCCGTTGCCGCCCGGCTTGGCCTGGGCGATCACCCGCAGCAGCTGTGGCGCCTGCCGCTGGGCCGCCTGGATGGCCACCTGCTTGGCCGCCGCCACGGGCGAAGCGCCCGCCGCCGCGCCCTGTCCCAGGGCCTGGATGGCGTCGGTGGCCGTGCGCACCAGGGCGCGCGCCGTCTCGAACTCCATCTCGCCGTCGCCGCCCTCCATCTCCCACCCCAGCACCCCCTTGGCGCCGGCGCCGATGCGCTGGCCCCACTGCGCGCCCTGCGCCCCGCCCAGGGCCCCGCCGATGGCGCCGCCGACCACGGGAAGCGCCTTGCCGGCGGCATCCTTGAGAATGCCGCCCAGCGCCTGGCCGGCCTGCGACTGGGCGAACCCGCGCGCCGCCCCGGCCACGCGGCTGACCAGCTTGCCGAAGAACTGCTCCATCTCGTACTCGTTGCTCACCGACAGCAGCTCCGCCGCCAGCGCCATCTCGTCGGTTTCGCCCAGCAGCTCGCCGTACGTCTCGCCGGTCCAGCCGCCCTCGTACTCGCCCTCGTACTCGCCCTGAAAGGTGAACTCGTTGAGGGTGCGATCCAGGTTGTGCATGGTGACCTCCACAGTGGAAAAAGATGTGTGTTGGCGCGGGCCAGGCCCGCGGGACGGTGGCGTGGGGCCGCTCGGCCCCACGCCGGGAACGGCTTACCGCGATGCGTTCAGGGCGCGGCGCGAGGCCAGCAGCCGGTTGCGCAGGTGGTACGACGGCTGCACGTAGCGCACGTCGGCCCGGTTGCTCACCTCCACCGCGTCGTCCGACAGGTTGACGCCCGTGGCGGTGAAGTACGAGTGGATGTAGCCCTGCACCTCTTCCTTCCAGTACCGCAGCCAGGCGACGGCGTGGTCCTGGCTGGTGATTTCCGTCCAGTTGCCGTAGCGGATGGAAAGCAGCAGCCGCTCGCCGAAGCGGGCCAGGTCGCGGAAGTGGATGACGCTGGTGTCGCCCCATCCCTGCAGCCGCTTCATTGCGTCGACGGACCCCATCCACCCCTCGGGGTACGGCACCATCTGCCGACCGCGCAGGAACTCGCGCATTTCGGGGCGGGCCAGCAGCCACTGCTGCATCAGCATCTCCACCCGCGCCGTCCAGGGCAGGTCGCGGAACTGGTTGTGGGCGCCCTCGGCCAGCACCAGGTGCACCTCGCGAAGCGAGTTCAGCACCGGGAAGGCGTCGGCGATCACCGTGGTGTCGGCGTCCTCCCGGTAGAAGCGCGCGGCCTGGCGCAGCAGGTTGTGGAACGCCTCCAGGAAGCGCGGGCGCGGGTCCGCCGCCATCGCCTGCGGCACCGCGCGGCCCCACAGCGTCAGCCCGTAGTGGTGGCTGTACTCGTACGCCCGCCGTGCCACGCTCAGGCG
This sequence comes from Longimicrobium sp., assembly GCF_036388275.1. Taxonomy (NCBI): domain Bacteria; kingdom Pseudomonadati; phylum Gemmatimonadota; class Longimicrobiia; order Longimicrobiales; family Longimicrobiaceae; genus Longimicrobium; species Longimicrobium sp. The sequence continues at coordinate 77,520 of NZ_DASVSF010000097.1, read as the reverse complement.
CTGGGGCTCGTCCTGCAGGTAGCCCCACAGGAACCCGCTCAGCCCCCGCAGCGGGTGAAGCTCCAGCTCGCCCAGCGGGTCGGGGCCGGGGCCGGCGCGGCGCACGTTCTGGAAGCGCCGGGTGATGGCGGCGGTGGTCTGCGTGAGCATCCCCTCCTCCATCCAGTAGTTCCAGATCAGCTCCAGCAGCAGCGGCTCGCTGACGAATTCGTCGCCGTTGGCGCAGAAGGGAGAACGGATCCTGCGCCCCGGCGGCGACGTCGCGGCCAACCGCGCCGCGCCCTGGACGGCGATGGCGTGAAGGTAGTTGTTGCGGGGAACGCTCAGGTACGCGCGCAGGTTTTCTTCGAGGTGTGACACCAGCACCCCGGTTTCCAGCCGGTCGTAGTTGGCATCCACGTAGCCGTCGTCGTCGGCGTCGCCCACGGCCGCCGAGGTGTTCCGGGGGGGGAACACGCCGGCGTGGATCAGCAGGAACGCTTCCGTCGCGGTCCGCAGCAGCTCGTACAGCTCGCCTCCGGGAAGGTGGCGAGCCGACGCCAGCCGCTCGCGGATGGCCTTGCGCCCCTGGCGGGTCGCGCGCAGGTCGGGATCGTTCCACTCCTCGAGTCCGGGGGGGCTGGTGGGGGCGGGGTTGCACAGCACGTCGTCGATGAACTCCACGTAGCTGTCGAACGACACCGCGTCGGTGTGGGCCGCGATGGCGATCCACAGCTCCGAGGTGGCCTTGTTCACCTCGCCGGCCCGCTTCAGCGTCATCCCGCGCTCGGTGCTGGTGATGGCCGGCGACTCGGCGATCTTCTCCGTGGCCTCCACCATGCGCTCCGCGGTCCTGCCGATCGCCGTGGAGTGCTCGACGAGTACCTGGGCGGCTTTCGTGAGCGGATGCGCCTCCAGCTTTTCGTGGTCGTCGTGGTCCCAGCTGATCTTGCGCGGCTCGTCGAGGCGTTCCGGAGGACTCTTGTACGGGGGAGATCCTCCGCCGCCCGCTGCATTGGCCTGCCGATGCACGTTGATCATTTCTCCCTCTTCAGGATCGGGGGCGGTTAGCCCGTGATGGACAGCGCGGCCACGGCCCGCGGGCGCGCGGCGGCGAAGTCGGTGGTTTCCAGGGTGCTGCGCAGCGCCCAGAAGGTCAGCAGGTCCGCCAGCAGCCGGCTTTCCTGCTCGGGGGTGATGGCGCCGTCGGCCCGGGCCTGGCCCAGGATGGCGAACACCAGCGAGGGCGCGCCGCCCCGCAGGCGCTGGAAGTTGCCCCCCGCCCCGCGGTACAGGGCGCGCAGCCGGGCGGGCGAGCGCGCCGCCGGCTCCATGGCCTGCGCCAGGGTGCGCCCACGGAGCAACGAGGGGCGAAAGCCGGCCAGCATCCGCACGAAGGCGGGCATGGCGCGCTCGCACATCTCGATCTGCCGGCGCTGCTCGTCGGGAACGTCGTCGCCCAGGGGGTAGAACTGCTCCCAGGCCCGCGACAGCTCGCCCCACTGCGGGTCGGGGTGAAGCTGGGCGCCCATGGCGCACGAAAGCCGCACGCGCACCCAGGGAATGGGGTGGGGGTCGTCGACGCTGCCGCGGAAGACGAAGGCCCGGGGCAGGCTCACCACCCCCATCAGCCCCGTGGTGCTCCCCACGCCCACCCGCGCGACGGACCAGAAGTCGGCGACGATCTCGGAGATCCACCGCTCGTACAGCACCCAGGCGGGGGCCAGCGGGCCGGCGGCGGCGCGGGCGCGCCCCAGGGCGGGGCGCAGCTCGTTCACCAGGTCCAGCAGGGCGGCGGCCTGGTGCCCCACCTCGTGCACCAGCGACGAGGCGATGCCGCTTCCCACCATCCGCTCGCGGGGCACGCGGATGATGGCCACCGGGCTTTCGCCCCCGCCGGGCAGGCGGGTGCGGGCGCGGCGGATGGCGGCGCCGTGGCCGCGGTCCAGGTAGCACACCACGGGGGGGTGCTCGTACACGCCCGGCAGCGCCAGCGCGTCCTCGGCCACCACGTCCAGCCCCGACAGCCACACCCCGGTCTCGTGCTCGCTGCGCTGGGTGAGCACGTCGGCGAAGATGTCGAAGTGCGAAAGCACCACGTTGAAGCGCAGCCGCAAAAAGGTGAAGCGGCGCTGCGCGTCTTCCGGCGTGCTGGAGGCGCCGGGCCCGCGGATCCACTCCAGGAAGCGGGTGACGCGCCCCCGCAGCTCGCGGCGCCCCTCGGCCAGGGAGCGCTCGATGGCCGACTGTGCCGCGGTGGACGCGGCCGCCGCCGCCACCATGGGCTCGTGCAGCGCAAAGGGCTTGATGCGCGCGAGCCGGGTGAGGAGCGCGCGGCCCTCCTGCTCCAGCAGCCAGTGGGGGAACGAGGCGGCCATGGCCGTCAGGCCCCCACCAGCACGATGGCGCCGTTGCGGCGGAACCAGCTGCCCTGCTGCCCGCCACCCTGGTTGCCGTAGCCGCCCATGGGCGCGCCCCCCGCGAACCCGCCGCGGCCCCCGCCCGGGTATCCGCCGCGACCGCCGCCGCCGGGGTAGCCCCCGCCGCCGCCCGCGCGGGCGAAGCGCCCCGAAGCGTCACGCAGCGCGCCGCCGCCCTGGCCCCCGCACCGGCCGCCGCACGCGCACCCGCCCGGACGTCCGCCGCCGGACCGCGCGCCCGCCGCCGCCGCGCCGCCCAGCAGGCCGGGGGCGTGCTGCTGCGCCGCGGCCAGCACGGCGTCCTTGGCCACGCGGTCGGGCGGTCCGACGGGCATCCGCGAGGCCTGCCGGGCCGCCTCGCCGCCCAGCCGCACCATCCGGCGGGCCACCTCGAACTCCTGGTCCTGCGGGCTCATGCCCTCCAGCTCCAGCCCGAACGCGCGGCCGGCCATGGAGGCCAGCTTGCCGCCGATCATGCCGCCCACGCCGGGCGCCACCAGGTTGCCCAGCGCCGCGCCGGCCACCGGCAGGGCGGTGCGCGCCACGTTCTTCAGCACGCCGCCCAGCGCCTTGCCCACGGGGCTCTTGATGAAGCTGCCCGCCGCCTTCACCAGCTTGCCGAAGAACTCCTCCAGCTCCTCTTCCGACTGGATGCCGAGGAGCTCGGCGGCCAGCTCCATCTCCTGCACTTCGTCGAAGACGGCTTCGGTGTCCGTCTCGGGGGTCCACTCGTTCTCGTTCATGAACTCGAACTCGTCGGATTCCAGGGCGTCGATGCCGGTTTCCAGTTCGTTGAGGGTTCGGTCCAGCGGGTGCATGATGCCTCCAGGGAAGATGGGTGAGGGTGTACCGCGAACGTGCCTTCGGTGCCCTGTACAAAGCACCCCCAATGCCGTCGTAAGTCGTTGATTTGCAACGACCCCATCCGAAGCTCCCTTCGACACCCCCGCCGAACGCCCCTTCGCCGCCGAAGCGCGCTTCGCCGGTCCCGGCACCCTGAAATGCCGAAGCGCACGCCGGATCCTGTCCGGGGTGCTTCGCCTGCCGATGCATCACGGTGTGTCGGCGGAGCCAGGTGCCTGCCAAGCGGCCTGCGGTTTGCACCACATAAAACGACGATTGTTGGAGCAGATTCCCCGAAGAGCAAGCCTCGTGTCACCGCGTCGTGGGATCGTGCACCGCTCGGATCGGGTACTCCCGTCGGGTGCGCGGAGCCGTGGACGCGGCGTGCTTCCGCACACTCACCCACGCGTGGAGGGCACCATGAAGAAGTTCAGGCTGGAACTCGACGACCTGCGGATCGACAGCTTCTCGACTACGCCGGCGCAGGCGCCGAAGGGAACGGTGTTCGGCGAGCAGTGCACCTGCTACACGAACTGCACGTGTCCGGGCTGCCCCACCTGCGACGCCTCCTGCAACGGCACCTGTGATGCCTCGTGCAATGGCACGTGCGACTGCCCAGGTACCGGCTACACGTGCGGCGGGTGGAGTTGCGATGGCGCGCACACCTGCGATCCGACGTGCGGCGGATTCTTCACGTACTATGAGGCCCGGGACATGTGCGTGGCCTGCTGAGCACCGCGCTTGTCCGCGCGCTCCGCGGCTAGCGTGGAGCGTCGCCATTCACGCTGCACGACTGGAGGACGGAATGAAGAAGTTCAAGCTGCAGCTCGACGACCTGCGGATCGACAGCTTCTCGACCACGCCGGCGCAGGCGTCGAAGGGAACGGTGTTCGGCGAGCAGTGCACCTGCTACACGAACTGCACGTGCCCGGGCTGCCCCACCTGCGACGCGTCGTGCAACGGAACCTGCGATGCCTCGTGCAACGGCACCTGCGACGCGTCATGCGACGGGTACTGTGGCAGCGATGTTACGTGCTACGAGGGCTGCGGCTACACGGAAGGTGGATACGCCACGTTCGGTCCCAACGGCGAGGAGTGCAGGCTCTGCGGATAATGCGGTTGGTCGGGATTGGGTGATCCAGCGAATGAAGGCGGCGCGGGCTCCTGGCCCGCGCCGCTTCTCTTTCTGGAGCCCAACGTTTCAGCTTTCGGCGAGGTCACTCTTTCGCGGCGGGACGGCAGAGTGCAAGATCCCTTCGCGCGGGAGCAACCGTCGACGGTGTCCACGAGGGAAAGCGATGCGGGCAGGGGAGGGCGAGGGCGTGCTGCGGCGGCTGCTGCTGGCGCTGGTGATGGTGGGCGCGCTGGGGCTGGGCGCCGAGCTGTTCCTGCTGGAGCACTTCGAATCCGCCTGGCAGTGGGCGCCCCTGGCCGTGCTGGCGTTCATCGCGGCGGCCGGGGTGGCGATGGGCCTGCGCCCCACCCGCGCGACGGTGCGCCTGTTCCAGTTCGGGATGGGGCTGGCGGTTGCGGCCGGGCTCGTGGGGTTGTACCTGCATTACCGCGGCAACGCGGAGTTCGAGCTGGAATCCGACGTCACCGTTAAGGGCGTGGCCCTGGTGTGGGCGGCCCTTCGCGGCGCCACGCCCGCGCTGGCGCCTGGGGCCATGGTTCAGCTCGGGCTGCTCGGGCTCATTCTGGCGCACCGGCATCCGGCGCTCGGTGCGCGAAACAACTCAGGAGAATCACGATGAACGGACCCATCCCGGCGAAGCTGATCGCCGCCACTCTTCTTGTGACGCTGGCCGCCTGCGGAGGCGGCGAGTCCGGCGACGCAGGCGCCGCGCAGGACACGTCTGCGGCCACCGCCGCTCCGTTCGACAGCGGCGCCGCCGCCGCGCCAGCAGCTCCGGCCACGCCGGTGCCCGCCGCCACGACGGGGATGCTAGACCCCAACGCGGCGCCGCGCGAGCAGCTGCTGGGCGTTCCGGGCGTGACAGACGCCCTGGCCGACGCGCTGGTGGCGGGGCGGCCGTTCCAGGACATGACGGCGGTGGACAAGGTGCTCGCGGGCCAGAACCTGACGGAGCAGCAGCGCGACTCGGTGTACACGCGCCTGTGGAAGCCCATCGACCTGAACAAGGCCAGCAAGGAAGAGATCCTGCTGATCCCCGGCGTGGGCCCGCGGATGCAGCACGAGTTCGAGGAGTACCGTCCCTACCGCAACATCGAGCAGTTCCGCCGCGAGATCGGCAAGTACGTGAACGAGCAGGAAGTCGCGCGGCTGGAGCAGTACGTGAGCATCACGCCGCAGTAACTGTGGTCACCGCGGTAACTGCGGTCAGGACGGGAACTACGGTAGAGAAGAAGCGGGCCGCCGGCATCCACCGGCGGCCCGCGCTTCAACCCTGCACGGGCGAATGAATTCGCTGCAACAAACACACGAAGTCCGCCTGCGCGGACTGCACGCTTTCGTGTGGCTCGGGCGGTCGTGCGCGCCCTTGCTGCGGTGCACGCCCGTCCCGCCCGCGCATGCTGGTGAAGCCCCGAACGGGCCGCGGTAGCGGCCCGGGTCGCGGCTTTCCGCTTTCCCAGCGGCGGCTTTAACCGCTCATCCGCGCTAGCAGTTATCGGCGCTGCCAACATCGGATGCACAGACCGTTTTTAGAGGGTCGCAGTCAGCGCGCGAGTTCCGAGGCGAGTGCCGTGTGATAGCGGTTCACCTCGCCGTCCAGCACGCGTGCCTCGTGGTCCGATCCCGCTTCCCAGCGCGCGAAGGTCGCTTCGCCCAGGCACGCGGCGGCGTAGGGCGCGCGGTACGCTGCGACCGCATCCGCCAGCGCTCGTGCATCCTCGCCCGCGGCGGAGGCGCACGCGCGGACGAGTTCGGCCACGGCCGCATCCTGCATCCCGAACTCCACCGCCGCACCCGCGAGGTCCCACGCGGCGTCGACGGGGCCGGGAAGCCGCGTTCCGGCCCCGTGGTCGATCGCATCCACCTTCACGAGTCCCATCGGACCGCGAATCCACTCGTGCGCCTGCAGCCGCGCATCGCCGATGACGGCTTCGCGCTCGGGAAGTAATTCCAGGCGGCGGACGGCTTCTCCGAGTCCCGCGCATCCATCCCGCAGGGCTTCGCGGGCGTTCTCCTCCAGCGCGGCGATCAGGGGGCGCGGATCGGCGGGGGTGCCGGTGCGGAAGCGGCCGGCGCGGGCGGCGAGGTAGCGAACCACAGTGGGCGGCAGGTCGGCATCCGTGCGCCGCGCGGGAAGGCCGTCGATCCAGCGGAGGGCGACGAACCCGTCCGCGGCTCCGAGCACCGCCGGACCTGCGCCCATCTCCGCCAGGACGCGGGCGCGCTGCACGGCTTCGCTCCCCCATCGGCCCAGGCCGGCGTAGCGGATGATGCACCCGGTGCCGTCTCCCGCCACGCCGCGGAATTTCAGGCGCTCGTGGTTCGGGGCCGCGGGAAGGTCCATCCCGTGGTCGAACTCCCCGCGCCAGCCGCCCCACGAGAGATCCTTCAACTCGCCGATCCCGAGTTGATCTGCCACGCGGCGGATGCGCGCGGGGTCGGGCTCTGGGGCGAACTTGCGCGCGGAGGCGAACCAGTCGCGCCGGTCGGCGGGCGCCAGGGGCATTCCGCCACCACCGCTGGGCAGCAGGACGATGCGGTCGTCATCCACGCGCATCGAGCGAAGCCACTGGCGCACGCACCAAAACGTCTCGCCCGTGCTGCCCGGCCCCTCGTCGGCCACCAGCACGTCGCCGCCATCCGCGAACCAGCTTTCCAGCCGCGCGCCCAGATCGCGATCGACCTCCACCCGCCTTCCGCCGGACGGACCGCGAGGACGGAGCGTGACCGTGCGATCCGTTCCCAATGCCGCGGCTGCGACGGCGGAAAGGCTCGTGCCGATACTGCGGATGCCGAGAACGACGGCGCGCGCGGCCCGCTCCGCCCCGGCCTCCCCCGCGTACCGGCGCGCGGATTCGGCGTAGGCCGCAGGGTCCAGCGCGTAGTGAAGGTATCCTTCCGGCGCCTTGATGCGGATTCGGGAGGGGAGGGAATCGCGAGGCACGACCGCCAGCGCGGCACGCGCCGTAGCACCGTCGGATGCGCCCAGAAACGCCCGCGCCGCAGCGAGAGCCACACCTCGCAGCGCCTCGCCAATGGGACTACAGCCGTCCCGATCGGGGTGGAGCGCGTCCAGGATTCCTTGCTCCACCTCGCCTGCCTGCACCAGCAGCGAAGTGGCGTCCCCGAACCGCGCCAGCGGATCCAGCTCGTCGAGCTCCCCTGCGGTACCCGACTCGCGCCACGCATCGCGGAACGAGATCAAGCGCGTCCGCTCCCGTTGTACATCATCCCCTGTCCGTGTGCCTCGTCGCGGAACCAAACCTGCGAGCATCTACTTACGTCCAAGGCAACTCGGAGGCCAGATGCAGCCAGTCGCCGGGTCGAAAACCTCTGCGTCCTCTCTTTTCCCTCTGCGACCTCTGCGTGAAACAGACAGCCGGTGAACGAGCGAAACCCTGAAATCCGCCTCTACATCTTCGACGCGGACGACACGCTGCGGCGCACGACGGTGCCAGGAAAGCCGTGCCCGCACCGCCCGGGCGAGTGGGAACTGCTCCCCGGCGTGCGCGAGCGGCTGTCGTCGATTGAGTGGGGAAGCGGAGGCCCCTACCTGGGGATCGCGTCGAACCAGGACCAGGTGGCGTACGGCTACATGAACGCGGAAACGTGCCGCGGCATGTTCGAGGACCTGATCGAAGCCGCCACGGGAGCGCGCCGGCCAGACGCCTGCATCCGCTTCTGCCCGCACGCGCTGGAGGTGGACTGCGAGTGCCGAAAGCCTGCGCCGGGCATGCTTCACGACATCATGCGGCACTTCGGCGTGAGCGAGGCCGAAACGCTGTTCGTGGGAAACGCGCCGTCTGACCAGGAGGCGGCGTGCAGGGCAGGGGTGGGGTTCGCTTGGGCGTGGGACTTCTTCGCGTGACCTACTGTCGAGCTTGCTTGATCCTCGCATAGGCACTTAGCTTGTAGATGTGGCTAAGCTTTGTTGCGCACCACAACTGCAAGGGAGCCTTGGTGGCGAAAGATTCAGGCAAGACGCACGGTAGGCCTTCAGCCAAGGGACGTGCAGCGTCCAACGGCGAGCACCCGGCGAACGGAAGATTCGTTTCTACTGCCGCTGTGCGTGCAGCGAAGATCAGCCGCCCGAAGATCGCCGTCCGCGGGTACGGGCTTTCCCGCGGGTCGAATCTCCTGGTGCACGACACGCCGCGGAGCTTTCGTGAAGGCGTCGAGCACTCGCTTGTCGAAAAGGTGACGGCGTTGTTCCGCAGGTCATTGAAGCAGATGAGCGTCGAAGAAATCCAGCGGGCTATCGCGGCGCCGTCGCCCGCGGCCACCATCGTCGAGGTGCTGAACGCCGCGCCGGAAATCGGGCTGGCGAGGGAAACCGCCACGACTCGCGCATTGGCCCGTGGCGCCGCCGCCAAGCAGGAGATGCTTCAGGCGGCGGGTGGATGCCTTTCGTCGGGAGACGTCGCGCGGCTGCTCGGCAAGACGGTATCCGCGGTGAACCAGCGCCGGGCACGGAACCAGATCCTCGCCGTTCCGCTCTCCGGCGGCGAGTGGGGATTTCCCGCGAGCCAGTTCGCGTCGGGCGACCTGCGCCCCGGAATTGCCGAGATCGTGAGCAACGCGGGGACGATGAATCCGTGGGTGCTGCTCTCCATCCTGCTGGACCGGGTGCCCGCATCGGAAACCACGATCATCGACTCGCTGGACGATCCCGAGGTGATGCAGGATGTGCTGACCCGCGTCCGCACGTACGGGGAGCACGGGGCATCGTAGTGGCCATCAGCCTCCCGGCCAGGCTCCCGATCGTAACGGTCGACGTGTCGCGCCCACTCTGGCGTGTGCACGAGACCCGGTCCGGGGCGATCTGGTACGGTACGCGGGCTGACAAGCGGTTCGACGATCCCGCCGGCGATTTCGGCGTCCTGTACCTGGGCGAGAGCCCCGCCGTCGCCGTACTGGAAACGCTGGTGCGGGGCTCGGACCGGTGCGTCGTCGATCACAAGGAATGGAAGCGCCGCTCGGTTTCGCGGGTGTACCTGGCGAAGGTGCTGCACGTCATGCAGTTCGAAGGTCCTTCCCTGCGCCGGTTCGGGATCGGAGCAGAGCGTGCGCATGCGGCGGGGTACGCGGAGTGCCAGGCACTGTCCGCGATGCTCCACGCGCGCGATCCGGCTGTGGACGGCATCCAGTTCCGATCCAGGTGGGACACCAGCCAGCTGTGTTGGGCCGTGTTCCAGCGGGCCAGCCACAAGATCCGGGGCGCGGGCGCACCCGTGGCGCTGGGGGCGAGCAGGATCGGCGACCAGGTGCTGGATGAATGCGAGATCCAGCTGGTATGATGGGTGGGAGGACGTCGACCGATCGCGGCGGCTAGTCGGCGGCGGGGCGCGAGCGTGAAGGGTGTTCCATCCCCCCCGGGCCCTCCCCGCACCAACTGCGTGCGGAGAGGGGAAAACGGCGAAAGGCGCGCGCCCCGGACTCGGGACGCGCGCCTTCGCTGATCCTCTACTTCCGTCCCGGCTGCTACTCGGTGCCGGCCAGCAGCTGCGTGGCGTCCTGCCGCTCCGCCGCGGCCAGGTTCAGGCGGATGATCAGCTGCAGCAATTCGCGCGCGGTGTGCGCCGAAAAGGTGGGCGAGTGGGGGAGCAGCAGCGGGGGAAGCTGCACGCCCGCGCCCAGGTGCGCCCGGGCGGCCCGGGTGAGGATCACCGGCTCCGACGGGTCCAGCGCCGCGCGGGCCTCCTCGTCGCCGGCCAGCACCACGCGGATCTGCTCGCCCTCGCTGGCGTCGGCGTACATGGCGCGCAGCCGGTTGCCGAACTCCGGGTCCACGCACACCAGCGTCACCCCCCGCGTGCGGATCTCCCGCTGCACCGTTTCCACCACCTCGGCGTTCACCGTCAGCGTCACCGAGGGCACGTTCACGTTCTCGGCCGCCTTGCGCACCAGCCGCGAGTGGTAGCTCGTGGTCACCACCAGGTCGGCCGAGCGGATGGCCTCTTCGACGGCGTGGAACTCCACCGAGCGGTCGGGCCGGGGAAGGGGCACGGGCGAGATGTAGACGGGCACCGCCGTCAGCCCGAACTGCTCCTCGAGCTCGGCGCTGTACACCGTCATCTGGTCCACGTTGGATTCCACGACGGCGCACCGCAGGGGCACGGTGCTGGTGCAGCGGCGGATCAGCTCGGGGATCTCGGCCAGCGTCATCCGCCGCTTCCACCCCTCCACCAGCACCCCCGCCATCCACCGCGCCGTCTCGGCCAGCACCTCGCCGCCCAGCTGGTCCTGCGGCGCCAGGTACACGCCCGAGCGGCCGCGCACCTCCACCAGCCCCTCGTCCTCGAGGATCCGGTATGCCTGGGCCACCACCCGGTGGTCCACCCCCATCTCGCGCCACAGGGCGCGGATGCTGGGCAGGCGGTCGCCCGGCTGAAGCAGCCCCAGGTGCAGGGCGCTCAAGATTCGGTCGCGCAGCTTGTCGCTGAGTGCGGTTTCCTGGTCCATCCCAAACCGTTGAAGTCGCGTTGACGATCCGAAGGCGCCCGGCGCCTCCGCGAACGTTGAATGGATCGCCTTGCGGGGGGTTCGCGCAACACGTACCCTCCACACGGCGTGGGGTGCCGCCCGTCCGTCCGGCGCCGTGGCGTGCTCCCTGCGTTCCGCCGACTCACCAATGAGCGTGTTTCCGAGCCCGAGCACAAGACAGGCCCGTACAGGGACACCCCACCGCCCTCCCGGCGTTGGGTCCGCTCCCGCGTGCGCCCCCCGCTGATGGTCCTATCCATCCTGATCATCCTGGCGCTGATCGCGCTCACGGCGCTGTACGTGGCCGCCGAGTTCGCGGCCGTCAGCGTGCGCCGCAGCCGCATCCGCCAGCGCGCCGAGCAGGGCGACGTGTCCGCCATCCGCCTGCTCCCGTACCTGGACGATCCCGCGGCGCTGGACCACTACATCGCCGCCTGCCAGATCGGCATCACCCTCACCTCGCTGATCATCGGCGCGTACGGGCAGGCCACCCTGGCCGGGCCCCTCGCCGGCCTCTTCCAGCGGCTGTGGGGGATGGAGCGCCCCGCCGCGCTTTCCACCGCCGCCGTCGTCATCCTCGTCGTGCTGACGGTGCTGGCGATGGTGCTCAGCGAGCTCGTCCCCAAGTCGCTGGCGCTGCAGTTTCCCACGCAGGTCGCGCTCAAGACGTCGCTGCCCATGAAATGGTCACTGGGCGCGTTCTCGTTCTTCATCGGCTTTCTCAACGGCAGCGGCGCGCTGGCGCTGCGGGCCATGGGCGTTTCTCCCGTGGGCCACCGCCACATCCACTCGCCCGAGGAGATCGACCTGCTGATCGCCGAAAGCCGAGACGGCGGGCTGCTGGAGCCCGACGAGCACCGCCGCCTGCGGCGGGCGCTGCAGCTGGGCATCCGCCCCGCCCGCCACCTGATGGTGCCGCGGCAGGAGATCGTGGGGGTGGAGATCGAGACGCCGGTAGACGAAGTGCTGCAGAAGATGGTGGAAACGCCGTACACGCGGCTTCCCGTGTATCGCGGCGACATCGACCACGTCGAGGGGCTGCTCCACACCAAGGACCTGTTCCGGGGATACCTGGAAGCGGGCCGGGTGCCCAGCCTCCGGCAGCTGATGCGCCCCATCCTGATGGTGCACGAGAGCGTCACCGCCGACCGCCTGCTGACGCTGATGCGCGAGCGCCGCAGCCACGTGGCCATCGTCATGGACGAGTTCGGCGGCGTGGCGGGGCTGGTGACGCTGGACGACGTGCTGACCGAGGTGATGGGCGAGGTGGCCGACGAGTTCCGCACCCACGACGAGCCCGGCCCCGAGCGGCTGGACGACGGCCGGGTGAGGATTCCCGGGTGGATGCGGCTGGACGAGGCCGAGCCCTGGCTGGGCATTCTCTGGGAGGGCGAGGCCGACACGGTGGGCGGGCGGGTGATGGAGGAGCTGGGGCACGTTCCCGAGCCGGGCGAGCGGCTGGAGATCGACGGGGTTGAGGTGGAGGTCGAGGCCATCTCCGGGCACGCGGTGCAGGCCATCCTGGCCCTGCCGGCGGGCGGGCGGAGGACGGGGAGCGGCGGCGGGGAGGCGGCGGATGGATAAGGTCGTCCCCATCGTCATCATCACCGTGCTGATCCTGCTGAATGCGCTGTTCGTGGCGGCCGAGTTCGCCATCGTGGGCGCGCCGCGGGCCAGCATCGAGCGCCGCGCAGCCGAGGGCGACGCCGCGGCGCGGATGGTCAGCAACATCCTCAAGGACCCGCGGCGGCAGGACCGCTACATCGCCACGGCGCAGCTGGGCATCACCGTGGCCTCGCTGGGGCTGGGCATGTACGGCGAGCACGTGCTGGCGGAATGGATCGGCCACTGGCTGGTGGGGCTGGGGCCGCTGCGCGAGGCGGGTGCCCACACCCTGGCCAGCGTCCTGGCCGTGGCCCTGCTGACGTACTTCCACATCGTCGTCGGGGAGATGATCCCCAAGTCCATCGCCCTGCAGCAGGCCGACAAGGCGGCCGTGTGGGTGACGCCGCCGGTGCTGGTCGTCCAGAAGATCCTGTATCCGCTGGTGATCGGGCTGAACGCGCTCGGCAACGCGGTGCTGCGGCTGGCGGGAATCAACCGCTACGTGGCGTCGGGCGAGCACTACCGCACCCCCGAGGAGCTGCAGTTCATCGTGCGCGAAAGCCAGGCGGGCGGCATGCTGCGCCAGGAATCGGCCGACGTGCTGCAGGAGCTGCTGGAGTTCGGCGACCTCACGGCGGGCGAGGTGATGATCCCCCGCGTGCACGTCGTGGGAATCCCCGCCGGCGCCACGGCCGACGAGATGCTCGACATCCTCCGCTCCAGCCCGCACACCCGCTACCCGGTGTACGAGGGCAGCCTGGACCACATCACCGGCGTGGTGCACATCAAGGACATCCTGCGGCGGATGCCCAACCGGCGCGCGCTGCGGCCCTCGGAGGTGCGCGAGGTGCCGTACATCCCCGAAACGGCCGAGATGGACACGGTGCTGGCGGCCATGCGGCGGGTGAACTCGCAGATGGCCGTGGTGATGGACGAGCACGGCGGCACCGCGGGGGTCATCACCATCGAGGACCTGTTCGAGGAAGTGGTCGGCGAGATCGAGGAGGGGTGGGTGGCCCGCCCGGAGATCCACCGGGCGCTGGATGGGCGGCTGCTGGTGGCGGGTACGGTTCGCATCAGCCAGGTGGGCGAGGAGCTGGGGCTGGTGCTGGAGCACGACGAGGTGGATACGGTGAGCGGGCTGGTGCTGTCGCTGCTGGACCGCCCGCCGCTGGTGGGTGACGTGGTGGAGTACGACGACGTACGGTTCGAGGTGACGGCGGTGGAGGGGCACGGCGTGTCGGAGTGCGCGGTCACGCCGCTGCTGCCTCCGGAGGGGACGGACGACGCGCCGCGGGAGTGATGGGGGCTTGGCGGATCCCAGGTTCGTGCGTAAACTGATACTCAAGCGTTCCCCCATCCCCTACTGGAGACACTTCCCATGAAGAAGCTTCGCCTGGATCTCGACACCCTGAACGTGCAGTCGTTCGCCACGGGTGCCGGCTCGGCCGGCGGCACGGTCGACGCGCACATCGGGGGCAACATGCTGCAGCCCTCCGGCACCTCGCTCGAGCCCGACACGTCGAAGATCAACAGCTGCTATTTCGACACCTGCTACGAGACCTGCGACTGGAGCACGCAGTCGACGGGCTGAAGCTGGGCCCTCACCCGGCCGAGCTGACACGCGTCCTCCACCAAACCGGGTGCGCACCTAAGCCATTGGTGCGCACCCGTCGTCATCCTGAGCCAAGCCACACCACACTTGCCCGTACACCGATCCTTCGCGGGCCGAAGGATCTAGCCGCGGCCAGCACGAAGGCCGGGCGCGGCAGCGGCGCGAGACCCTGAGGCGCGGCGCCGTAGAACTGAGGGGCGCGAACGGAACCAGGTGGCGGTCGGGCGGACTCGGCGCACGCTGACGGCGCCCCCATCCCCTTCCCCCGCAAACTGCGCGGGGGAAGGGAAGGGGGCCAGTGCGGTGCGCTCTGGTGGGTGCCGTGTTCGGGCGGGGGCCTGCAGAGCCTGAGGTGGTTCGAATTGGTCCGGCGCATGCCCCGGGTTGGCCCCTCCCCCGGCCCCTCCCCGCACGCTGCGCATGCGGAGAGGGGAGAATTCGATCGCGCTTCGGACGGCCTGGCGCACGGGAGCACGCGGGCAGTCCGCGCAGGCGGACTTCGTGATTTTCCAGCTGCGGTTTCAATTCAACCGCCGGGACGGAACCGAGGGCCTCGGGCAGGGTGACCGCTGCCGCGCCCTGGCTGGTACGTGTCCGCGGCAAGATCCTTCGGCCCGCGACGGTCGGTGTGCGGGCTGGTGCCGTGCGCCCGGGCCTCAGGATGACAAATCGGTGCGCACCACAGACTTGGGTGCGCACCGAACTGGGGTGTACCCCCTCTCCCACGCTGTTTGTGGGAGAGGGTGGCACGCGTGTCAGCGCGGCCGGGTGAGGGCCCTACGCCTCCAGCACTTCCTCCGCGAACGCCTCGATCTCGAACGGCACAAGGTCGCCCATCTTTTCGCCGACGCCGATGAACTTCACCGGCAGGTCGAACTCCTCCTTGAGCGCCACGACGATCCCGCCCTTCGCCGTCCCATCCATCTTGGTCAGCACGATTCCCGTCAGCGGCAGCGTCTGCCCGAAGGTGCGGATCTGCGCCATCGCGTTCTGGCCCGTGGTGGAATCGAGCACCACCAGCGCCTCGTGCGGCGCGCCCTCCAGCTTCTTGCCCAGCACGCGGTGCACTTTTTCCAGCTCCTTCATCAGGTCGGTCTGCGTGTGCAGCCGGCCCGCCGTGTCCACGATCAGCACGTCGGTGCCCTTCGCCACCGCCTGCTCGTAGGCGTCGAAGGCCACGGCGGCGGGGTCACGCCCCGGCTCGCTTCCCACGAAGTCGCACCCTACGCGCTCCGCCCAGCGGCGCAGTTGCTCGACGGCGCCCGCGCGAAAGGTGTCGCCCGCGGCGATCATCACCTTGCGACCCTGCCGCGTCAGGCGGTGGGCCAGCTTGGCGATCGTCGTCGTCTTGCCCACGCCGTTGACGCCCACCACCAGGAACACCGTGGGGCCGCCCTCGTAGTTGAAGCGCAGCGCCGTGTCGGAGCGGCCGGCGCTGAGGATGGCGACGATCTCCTCGCGCACGGCGCGCAGGAAGTCTCGCGACGACCGGGCGATG
Organism: Longimicrobium sp.; assembly: GCF_036388275.1. NCBI lineage: Bacteria > Pseudomonadati > Gemmatimonadota > Longimicrobiia > Longimicrobiales > Longimicrobiaceae > Longimicrobium > Longimicrobium sp. The sequence goes on along the minus strand of NZ_DASVSF010000097.1, from coordinate 61,942 downwards.
CCGCGCTCGGCCAGCTTCTCGACGACGTCCACCAGCCGCAGCGTGGCCGGCACGCCGAAGTCGGCCGCGATCAGCGTTTCCTCCAGCCCCTCCAGCGAGCCCTCGTCCAGCCCCTTCACCAACACCGAGACGTCGGTGAGCGCCACGTCGACGATGCGGTCCCACAGCGACTTGCTTCCTTCTTCCTTCTTGCGGAACAGACGAGCCATCAGCCTACCCGAGAAAAGCCGGCGCGGGGCCGGCGTAAACGATTCGACATCAGCCGGACGTGGGATGCGCACTGATCCCACGACGGTGGCGGAATATACCCAACATCGGCACGCGAGCAATCGCGGCCCGCCTAGCCCGTGCCCACGGATCGCTCCGAGACCACGAGGGGTGAGCGTGCGCGCGGCGACAGAAGTGTGAATTGTGTCTGCATGTGGCGGCGGCGGCACGGGTCTGGCTACCGATGCAGGCACCCCTAGACCTACTCACAAGGAGTCCTGGACGATGAAGAAGCTGAAGCTGCAGGTGGAGGATCTGAGCGTGGAATCCTTTGCGACGGCCTGCGGCGCCGACGAGCACGGGACCGTGCAGGCGCACGTGGGAACGCTGGTGGGCGGCTCGTGCCCGGTGGTCATCTGCCAAACCTACGACGACACCCTCTGCGGCCTGACGCGCGGCTGCGAGTAGCCGTCGGCGGGTGGCGTAATTGGCGAAGCCCGCCGGATCGTCCGGCGGGCTTCGCTTTGCGTCAGAGCGCCGTGCCCTCAGGAGAAAGCGCCGAGCGCAAGGCGGGCCTGGCCCGTCAGCGCGTACTGTTGCTCCGGTCTTCCCGGCCTGCCCGTCTGCGCGCGGCCCGCATCGGTCAGGTAGCCCTTTCGCACGAGCTCGGAAAAGAGGGTATAGGTCGGATTGCGCTTCAGGTGCAGGACCTTCTCGGTCGCACCCGGAGTGATCACTCCCGCCGGCCACCGACTGGCGATGGTCGTGAGATGACTAACCTGCGCCGCCGTCAGATCCGCGTGCATCTTGGCGTGGTAGATCCTGAAGAGAACGGGTGCCATGCGTTCAAGAGACATCGGTTCAGTGGGATCCTCTCCGCGGCCCACGAGAATCTTGGCTGCCTCGTCCAGCGCGTGGAGTGTGCCGCGGAGATTGCCGTCGAACAGCTTGTAAAGGTTCTCCACAGCGAGTTTCGTTACCGGCTCGATCGACGGCCGCGTGTCGTCGACCCGCAGGTAGCTGTACCGGAGTTCCAGGAGCGCGTGCAACTGCGAGATGCCCAAGGGGCGCAGAGAGCCAGGATTGCTGAAGATACTCCGGAGCTGCTCCTGTTCGGCGACGATGGTGCGAATGGCGTCGTCCGTGCCGGCGAGCACGAAGTGAAAGCCAGGATACATCAGTGCCTGGTCCCGCAGGTCGCGGATGATCCGCGCAGCTTCTTTCTGGTCGGCCTCGGTAATGTTCTCGAGGTTGTTCAGGTGGATCAGGATCCCCGGGGACTGCAGATGGCGGTGCGCCAAGTCGTTCAGCTCGCGTAGCAGGCGTGTCGGCTGCACCATCAGCGCTCCCGGACCGGTGAACCGCTGAGATGCCGTTCCGGCGCCCAAGCTCCCGATCAGGGGCAAACCAATGCTGCCGCTCGCGGAGCGTTCGCGCTCCAGGGCGAGGAGCTGGCGGACCTCCTGCATTGGAGGTTGCTGGAGCAACGTCTCGTCCCGTGCCCCGAGAGCGTCGTGTACCGAGGCCAGGATGCGGACCAGTAGCTCTTCCGCCGTTGTGGTGCTGGTCACCGGAATCGCGTTGGCGTCCGCGAGCCAGCCATCCTCCGCAACCTGAGCCTTGATGTACTGGACGAGCGTCGTTTTTCCGACGCCTGGGGGGCCCTGGATGGCGTGGCGGCTATGCGGGGCACTGCCCATCCCGCGCAGGATATGTTCGGCCTCCTCATCTCGTCCTACGAACAGGCGGATCGGGTATTGTCCTCCTGTCGTAGGGTCGAGAGGATCCTGGAAAAATGGGCTTTCCCGCAAGTTCAGGATGTACCAGACGTTCGTTACGCCCACGTCCCCCTCCCAAGAATTATTCCGACGAACTCTTGTCGCGCGGAGGACAAATTATTTATTCCAACCAAAATGTCAACAAAAATAATTTCTCCCGCGCTGGAGAACCGTTCTGCGGGATTAATCCCGCTAGCTCAGCGCCTTCACTTCAGCCACGAGCCGCTCGAGTGATTTTCTGGCGTCGCCGAAGAGCATGCCCGTGCGCGGCAGGTAGAAGAGCTCGTTCTCCACGCCGCTGTAGCCCGCCGCCATGCTCCGCTTGAGCACGATCACGTTCTTGGCGCGGTCCACGTTCAGGATGGGCATCCCGTAGATGGGTGAGGACGGGTCCGTGCGCGCCGCGGGGTTCACCACGTCGTTGGCGCCGATCACCAGCACGGCGTCGGTACGCTCGAACTCGTCGTTGATCTCGTCCATCTCGAACAGCTGGTCGTAGGGCACGTTGGCCTCGGCCAGCAGCACGTTCATGTGGCCGGGCATGCGTCCCGCCACCGGGTGGATGGCGTACTTCACCCGCACGCCGCGCGCCTGCACCAGGTCCACCAGCTCACGAATCACGTGCTGGGCCTGCGCCACGGCCAGCCCGTACCCCGGCACCACCACCACCTGGCCGGCGTACGCCAGCAGCACCGCCGCGTCGTCGGGCGTCACCGTGCGCACCGTCAGCCCGGCGGCGGAGCGCTCCCCGCCCTCCGCCGCGCCCCCGCCGAACCCGCCCACCAGCACGTTCAGCAGCGACCGGTTCATGGCGTCGCACATGATCTTGCTGAGGATGATCCCCGACGCGCCCACCAGCGCCCCACTGACGATCAGCGCCTGGTTCTCCAGCACGAACCCCGTCGCCGCCGCGGCCAGCCCCGAGTACGAGTTGAGCAGCGAGACCACCACCGGCATGTCGGCCCCGCCGATGGGAATCACCAGCAGCACGCCCAGCACCAGCGCCACCACGCCCAGGACGAGCGTGGAGATCGCCAGCGGGCCGGCGTCGAAGCCCGAGTCGCCCAGCCTCACCAGCGGAAACGCCACCGCGGCGAGGGACACCAGCGCGAGGAGGCTGGTGATGAGGCGCATCCCCGGGAACGACACCGGGTTGCCGGAGATCTTTCCGTTCAGCTTCCCGAACGCCACGAAGCTCCCCGAGAACGTCACGGCACCGATCAGCACGCTCAGGGTGATGGTGATCACCAGCCGCGCATCCAGCGCCACCAGCCCGTGGCGGGCGAAGCCGGACCCGGCGAACCCTTCCGCCTGCGCCGCGGTGTATCGGCTGACCTCCGCCCAGGCCACCAGCGCCGAGGCCGCGCCGCCCAGCCCGTTCAGCGCGGCCACCATCTCCGGCATCTGCGTCATCTGCACGCGCAGGGCGAGCAGAATTCCCAGCACCGTCCCCAGCGCCAATCCGCCGGCGATCATCCACGGCGACAGGATGCGGGCGGAGAGCAGCGTGGCCACGATGGCGATCAGCATTCCGACGGCCGAGAGGCGGTTGCCCGCGCGCGCGGTGGCGGGAGAGTTCATCCGCTTGATGCCGATGATGAACAGCGCCGCAGCCGCCAGGTACGCCAGGTTCACCAGCGTGCTCATCGGCCGTCTCCCGCCTGTGTGTCACCCAGCTTCGCCGGCTCGCGCTTTTTGAACATCTGCAGCATGCGGTCGGTCACCAAGTAGCCGCCCACCACGTTGATCGTCGCCAGCACCAGCGCAACGAAGCCCAGCCACTGCGCCACGGGCGAATCCACCATCCCGGCCGCAGCGATGGCGCCCACGACGGTGATGCCGCTGACGGCGTTGCTCCCCGACATCAGCGGCGTGTGCAGCGTCTGCGGGACCTTGCTGATGATCTCGACGCCGACGAACGACGCGAGCACGAATACCACGAGCAGGGTTACGACCATGGGGGCGCGGCGTGAGGGGGAGGAGAATACGTCATCAGGCGGGCGGGGCCGCGAGGAGGGCGCGGACGCGCTCGTTCACCACCTGGCCGCCGGCGGTGACGCACATCCCGCGGAAGATCTCGTCGTCCTCCGCCGGGGCGAACGCGCCGTCCTTGGCGAAGTACCCGACCAGGGCCGCCATCGTGCGTGCGTACATCTGGCTGGCGTGCACGGGCATCTCGGCGGGCAGGTTCAGCGGGCCGTAGATGCGGACGCCGCCCGCGTGCGACGCGACGCCGGGGTGGGTGAGGGCGCAGTTGCCCCCGTTGGGCGCGGCCAGGTCCACGATCACCGAGCCGGGCGCCATCCCGCCGACGGCCTCTTCCGACACCAGCAGCGGCGCGCGCCGGCCGGGGACGAGCGCCGTGCAGATCACTACGTCCTGCGCGGCGACGTGCGCGCCCAGCAGCTCCACCTGGCGCCGCTGCCGCTCCTCGTCCAGCGCGGCCGCGTACCCGCCGCCGCCCTCGGCCCCCGCGGTGTCCAGGTCCAGCGTGATGAACGTGGCGCCCAGCGAGCGGGCCTCCTCTGCCGCCGCCGCGCGAACGTCGTACGCCGAGACCACCGCGCCCAGCCGCCGCGCCGTGGCGATCGCCTGCAGCCCCGCCACGCCGGCGCCCAGCACGAGCACCTTGGCGGGCCGCATGGTCCCGGCGGCGGTGGTGAGCAGGGGAAAGAAGCGGGGCAGCGCCTCGGCGGCCAGCAGCACGGCGCGGTATCCGGCGACGGTCGCCATGGCGGAGAGCGCGTCCATGCTCTGGGCGCGGGTGGTGCGCGGCACCAGGTCCATCGCCAGCGCCGTGGCGCCCGTGGCGGCGATGCGCTCCATCCGCGCAGCGTCGTCCAGCGGCCGCATGAGGCCGACGAGCACGCCATCCCGCCGGACGTGTGGCAGGTCGTCCTCGCCGGGGCCGTTCACCGTCGCCAGCACGTCCGCGCGCAGCACTTCGGCGCGGGAGACGACGTGGGCGCCCGCGGCCTGGAACGCGTCGTCCGGAAAGTATGCGGCCTCGCCCGCGCCGCTTTCGACGAGAACCTGCATGTCCTGCGCGGCCAGCTTCGCGCAGATTTCGGGAACCAGCGCGACGCGGCGCTCGCCGAGCGCGGTTTCCGTGGGAACGCCGATCGTGAGCGGCATGGGCGGGGAACGGGAGGGGGGAGATGGCCAGTGGATGCAGCGTAACCGCGCGCAGGGGCGAACGCCAGAGGGTTATCGCGAAGGTCGATGGGACGGGCATGGATGCAAGGCGCCCCCGTGCGCGCGGTGGCGGACGGGGGCGCTTGCGCGCGATCAGCCGCGGGCCGGCGCGTCAGCCGCGGTTCGCCTCGTAGCGGCGGGCCACCTCGTCCCAGTTCACCACGTTCCACCAGGCGGTGATGTAGTCGGGACGCCGGTTCTGGTAGTTCAGGTAGTACGCGTGCTCCCACACGTCCAGCCCCAGGATGGGCGTGCGGCCCTCCATCAGGGGCGTGTCCTGGTTGGGCGTGTCGACGATGCTGAGCCCGGCGGCGTCGGCCACGAGCCACACCCAGCCGCTGCCGAAGCGGCCCTTGCCGGCGTTGGCCCACGCCTCCTTGAAGGCGTCGAAGCCGCCGAACGTGCTCTCGATGGCGTCGCCCAGGGCGCCGGTGGGAGCACCGCCGCCGTTGGGGCCCATCACCTTCCAGAACAGGCTGTGGTTGGCGTGCCCGCCGCCGTTGTTGCGCACGGCGCCCTTGATGTCCGCGGGCACCTCGTCCAGCCGGCGCATCAGCGCGTCGATGTCGTCGCCGGCGTTGAAGTCGGGGTGCTTGGCGAGCGCCGCGTTCAGGTTGTCGACGTAGGTCTTGTGGTGCTTGCCATGATGGATCTGCATCGTTTCCGCATCGATGTGCGGCACCAGCGCCTCGTGCGCGTACGGCAGCTCGGGCAGTGTAAACGCCATTCCTCCACCTCCCTCAGGGTTGATCAACGGGTCTGGTCCAATCCGCCGCGGGGCTCCGCACTCCCGCCCCGCCGAAGCAGGGTCAATGTAGGTCGCAACGTTTGTTCCGCCACCCGGGACGGAGCATCATGCAGACGGAGAGCCTGCTCGATCAGCTCGGCGGCTGCGCGTGGAGGTGGATGATCTCGCCGGGACCAATCCGCTCGAGAGCCGCAGTCGCCTGCTCGCGACTGACCGTTGGGAACGAGCGGAGAAAGTCGTCGAGACTGTCGCCCGCCGACAGATAGTCGATCAGGTTCTGAAGAGGCACGCGCGTGCCGACGAAGACCGCTGTGCCCCCCAGGATGTCCGGATCACAGTGTATGACGGATGTGATTTCGGTCATGGGTTACACGTAGTCACGTTGAAGGTCGCGCAACGCCTTGCCGAAATCGCGAAAGCCGCCCCGGAACACCTGGTCAGGGCGGCGGCGGTCGCGCCTCGTCGTGACGCAACGCGCGGCAGCCACGACCCCGTAATCGGCCAGATGCGGCGCGAGCACCTGGTATACGAATGCCTCTTCCGTCTGACCCTCCGCCAGGACGTTCAGACGCACCATCAGTGCGGCCTTCCGCCCAGCACGTTCTTGTCCCACAGGTCGGAAAGCGTGAATTCCTCCAGCCAGGATTCCAGCTTGTAGCGGTCCAGGCGCCGGAACACGGATTCGGACCCCTCGCGCTCTCCCACGATCACTTGCTCGGGTTCGAAGTGGTCGAGGAGAACTGATGACTGCGTAGCGACGATCACCTGCCGGTGCAGCGAAGCCGCTTGCAGCAGGCCCGCCAGCACGGCGATGGCGCGTGGATGAAGCCCAAGCTCCGGCTCGTCGAGGATGATGATGGACGGCATCTCGGCCGTGGGCTGCATGAGCAATGCGATAAGAGCCATTGCCCGGAGCGTCCCGTCGGAAGCTTGGTGTGGCCCGAATACGATGTCGCTCCCGATTTCCCGCCACCGCAGAAGCACGCTATCGCCTTCTGGCTCGAGCACGAAGTCGGCGAAGTAGGACGCAATCTGCCGAAGCGTGCTCGTGATTCGCTGGTAGTGCGGCGGATGCTGTTGCAGGATTCGGAGCAGGAAGGGCGCTAGGTTGGCCCCATCCTCTTTCAGCGACCGGTTGTCTGTTACGCTCCAACGCTGGCGGATCCGCGCCGTTTCAGATGTATTGTGGAACTGGTAAACCAAGCAATCTGCGAAGAATCCCTGTAGGCCCTCCGTCATGTGCCGGATATCGATGTCATTGGCATAGATTAGGTGCGATTCGCGATGACCTGAGCCCATCGAGAGTCGGCTGTCGTCGCATCCTCGTTCGTGCTCGTGGCTACGAGTGATTTGCTCTTGAGCGAAGATCAGCGTGTCCTGAGCCGCGTACGAGAGGCGGAAGCCATACTCCCGCCATCCAAGAGGGGCAGCGAATACAAGATCGCTGCAGATGTCTTGAGTGAAAGCCGAACCGTTGTGAAGCAGCGTACTCGCTCCTCCAGCCTTAGCCACGAACAACTGGAGATTGCCGGGCGGCGTCGCCATGCGATTGAGCAGGCGGAAGAAGGAGATCAGGTTCGACTTGCCTGCTCCATTCGGCCCGATTAGCAGGTTCATCATTCCCAATTCCAATGCGTCCAATCGCCGGACCGTCTTGAAGCCGGAGAGGGACAGCCGCTGAAGCATCGGGGTGGGATCGCTCATCGCATCCAGTAGTTACAGTGATGCCTCGCCGAGATGCAGGCGAAAGCACATACGGAGTCTTGTCATTGTAGCTGACGCAGCCTACCGCATCACGCGCTCCAAGGTTTCGGCAAGTGCGTGCAACTCGGCGCCGCGCTCACGTGCCAAGCGGAGCACGACGGCCTGCCAATTCGCGGGTGGCGTTCGGTATCCACGCGCCTCAGGGGCCATCCGCATCTGACGAATGGTCTGCGGCTCAAGGCCAAACTCCTCCGCCAGCCTGGCGGCGGGGACGCCAAGGATGTCCGTCGCGGTCTTGAAGTCCAAGTGTAAACCTGAGGTTGACAAACCGCCTGCTTGTAAGTATCTTGTTTACAGCAGGGCAAAAAAAGCAAGGCTGACCGTACTCCCGCGAAGAAGACCGGCCAGCCTTGTTCCACGTAACGACCCGAGGCCGCCTCGCTCACCGAAGCTAGCCCTGCGGCGAGCCGAGGGTCAAGAGGATCGGAGGCAGAATGAGTCCGACGCTAAGCGCTGAGAGAAAGGTCCGCGTTCCGGAGACGAAGGGTGGATTTGTGATCGAGAAGCGGGACAGGTTTTGGGCGGTGATCGATCCGGCGGGCGAGCTGGTGTGCATCGCGGTGTATCGCCGCGGAGCCCGAGAGGTCGTCCGGCGCCTGATCGGGTGAACAGACCAAGAGCCGCCTCGAAATCGGGGCGGCTCTTCGCATTCCGGTCGAGGGGCATGGTTCAGCCAGCGGCTCGTGAACAGGGGCAGCAGAACCAGCAGCAGCGCATTAGCAGCTCTTCAGGGCGCGAGCGGATCACCCGTCCAAAGAGCTGGAGCGCCCACCGAATACCGCACCAGCTTGCCAGCCGGTAGATGCGGAACAACCACGCCGCGCGCAGGAATCGCAGGTCGATGCGGAAGAACTCAGGGGAGCGCGGCCGTGAAAGCCACCGGCTCGCGCGTCCCGTTCACCACGCGCGCCTGCGCCTCCTGCGCCCCGGCGGGGCCGAGCGTCCAAGCAGCGCGCGCGAGGCCATCGGCGTCCGTCACCATCGTCACGCGATCGGCGTTCGCGGTGAGAGTGCCGCCGCCTCGGGTGACGGAGAACTCCACGGCGACGCCGCTCATCGGGCGATCGTGTTCGTCGGCGACGTGGACGATGAGGGGATCGGTGAGGCGTGCGCCCGGTGCACCTTGCTGGCCGTCACCCGCGTGCTTGTGGATGGGCACGGGGAGGCGGACGGATCGCACGATGACCGTCTAGGTGCCGCATGGGTAGTCGCCGCCGCACTCCTGCTTTTCGATCCGCGCTCCCGACGCGACCGCCCACAGGTTGATCATCGGCACCATCGGCGTGGACGGGACTGCGCCCGGGGCCAGGTCGATGTCGGCCGCGGCCCAGGCCGAGAACCGGGCGATGGCGTCCGCGTGGAGGCTGGCGAAGCGGACGGATCTGGGCGCCCAGTCGAACGTGTGGATGGTCGGCGACGCGAGCGGATCGGGGAGGGTGAGGCCGGGGATGTGGTGCGAGGCGGGCGACCTGCGGCCGGTGCGCCTCCGGCCGGACTGGGCGGCGGGCCACACGGTGTAGACGGGCGGAGTGCCGATCACGTGGCCGTCGTCCGTCCGCAGCCACGATCGGTTGATCTCGATGTCGATCTCGTTGTAGCCCCACACGCCCCGCCGGTCGATTCCCGACGGTCCGCCGTACGAAAACATCGCGAACACTCCGCGCGGCGGGAGCGACGCGGAGGGAACGGGATCGATCCGGAACTCGTAGCGGCCGATGCCCAGGCGCGCCTCGTCGTCCCCAGCAGCGAGGGCGAGCTGCGCACCCAGGAACGGCTCCCCGGCGGCGCGGCTGAGCCGGAGCACGAGCGCGCCGTCGCGGACCTCCACCTGGCAGCGGCTCCAGCGAGCGTCGCCCTGCATGCGCCTGGTGGATATGCGCCACTGGAAACCGGAGAACTCTACGAGCTCCGGGCAGGGATCGGCCGTCATTGGGTTCACGGGATGGAGCGGGACGCATCCGCCCGCCGCCGCGGCCAAGACACAGGCCGCCAGCAGCGGGGCGGGGATGCGCATGGGACGGATCGGCAGAGGCGGATCAGCCCTCCGCGACGCGAAGGATCACCTTGCCGGTGCCGTGACCGGAATCCAGCCGCTCGTGCGCCTTGTGCACCTGTTCGAGCGACAGCGTCTCACCGATTAGCGTGCGCATCTTCCTCTGGTCGATCAGCGCCGCCATCTCGCGCAATCGCAGTGACTCGCGCATCAGGAAGATGCCGAACAGCGTCTGGTTTTTGCTCGAAAGCCCGCCGAGCGTGCCCTCGGGCGTCAGGATGGTCGACAGCCGGCCGAACGGACGCGTGGCGGGAATGCTCTTTTTGATCGCCTCGCCGCCGACGGTGTCGAACACCGCGTCCACGCCCTTGCCGCCCGTCTCCCGCAGCGCCACCTCGGCCGCGTCCTGCTGCGTGTAGTCGATGGGAACGTCCACGCCCAACTCGCGCAGCACCGCCTGGTTGCGCGTGCCCGCCGTGGCCAGCACCCGCGCCCCCACGGCCTTGGCGATCTGCACCGCGAACGAGCCCACGCCACCCGCGCCGCCGTGGATGAGCACCGTTTCGCCCGGCATCACCCGCATCCGCCGGATGATGGCCTCCCAGGCGGTGCCGCCGGCCAGCGGAACGCCCGCGGCTTCCTCGTGCGACATCGTGCGCGGGTTGTGGGCGACGATGCTGGCCGGCGCCGCGTTGTACTCGGCGTAGCTGCCCAGCGAGTTGCCGATGGTCTCGGGCGTGTAGAACACCTCGTCGCCGGGCTGGAAGCCGGTGACGTCGGCACCCACCTCCTCCACCACGCCCGACACGTCGTAGCCCAGCACCAGCGGCGGCGTGAGCCCGGCCCACCCCGCGTTCTGGCGCAGCTTGGCATCTACCGGGTTGGTGCCGGAGCACACCACGCGCACCAGCACCTCGCCAGCGCGCGGCCGGGGACGATCGATGTCTCTCAGCTCGAAGACTTCGGGCCCGCCGTGGCGGGGAATGACCATCGCGCGCATTTCGCCTCCTGTCAGGAATTCGGGAGGCGTCGCGGGGGCCAGAAGCGTGCCGATCCTCGTTCAGCCGGGGAGCTGCATGGTTACCGTCGCGTTGCGGCACGCGGCCCCGCAGCGGCGGCCGTTGGGGTACTGCGCCTCGTACTTGGGCGTGAACTCCTGGCTGCGCGTACCCGCCGCGGTGGTGACGCGAATGGTCACACGTTCCGGCATCAGGTCCGGAAATATCACGGGATCACAAACGCCCGACGGGCACTCGAAGACGTGCGGCGTGGCGTCGCCGGGCACGATGGCCTCTACACGGAAAGCACCGGCCGGCTGGCTAGCGAAGCGGACGGTGAGCCCGTCGAAGCAGCCGATCAGCGTGCAGGGGCCGATGGGATTGCAGCCGGCCAGCGTGGCGGCGGCGAATGCGTACAGGGCGGTGCGAAGGCGCATCGGAGTAGGGTTGATCGAGTGAGTAGGGCGATGGTCCCTCCACAACGATCAACCCGCGCGGTAACGGACACGATGCGCAGTACGTCGAGAGGCGCCTCAGCCGGGATCTGGCGCTTGAGGCACGATGAGCACTTCACCCGGTGTTACGGCGCTCAGGGCCTCAGAGATGTCTGAGACAAACGGTTGCAGGTCGCGGAGCTTGGTGCTCCCGATAGCGAGGACGACGACGCCCATCTCGAGTTTCGCGACGTTCTGCTGGAAGCGGAGGTTTCGATCTGCCGTCAGGAAGACATCGAAAGCGACCTCTGCACGACGGAGCAGTTCGCCGTTCTTGATCCCCGACCAACCTGCCTCCACTACCGTGTGGATTTCGAACCCCGCAAGATCTCGCCGAAGGGGACGCGGAACATCCTCATCGAATAGAACTCGTCTCACGCTACTCTCGCGAGAGCCGCTTGGGCAGCCATCTCCAGGAATCCGATGGCCTGCTCGCGCCGTACGCTTGGGAAGTGGTCCAAGAACTCGTCGACGTCGTACCCCCCCTCCAGGTATTCGACAAACGTCTGCACGGGTACACGCGTCCCCACGAACACCGGCGTTCCACTATGGATTTCGGGATCGCGATGGAACACGGTGCCGTCCGGGAGCGCGATGGGGCGGGATTCGGGGCCAGGCATTGGAACCTCTGCACGGGTTGATCGCGGCGCACCAACAAACTGCAGGCTCGTCCGATTCTTCGTCAACGCGGCAGAACGCGTACCGTCTAGCGAGACGAGGGCATTCTGGGGAAATCAGGATCTCGGCCGCATGCCCAGCACGGAGGCCGGGGCCTGGTAGATGTCCGCCGAGCCGCCGCGGTCGCTGTTGAAGAACAGCGTCCTGCCGTCGGGCGACAGGGCGGGCCCGTACTCGTAGCCCGGCGAGTTGATGGGCGCCGGAAGGTGCTCGGGCGCGCTCCACGCCCCGTCTCGGAACCGGCTGATGAACAGGTCGTCGCCGCCCAGCCCCAGCGGATGGTCGGTGACCACCAGGATCATCCACGACCCATCCGGCGAAACCCAGAGGTCGGACTGGCTCTGCGCGTCGTTGAGCGGCGGAGGCAGGTGCTCGGCCGCACCCCAGCCCTGGCCGCGCCGGGGGATGCGGAAGATGTCGGAGCGGCCCAGCGTTCCCGGCCGGCGCGAGGCGAGGTACAGGTCTCCCCCGGGGCCAACGGCGGCGTGGATGTCGGGCTCGTCGGCGTTCACCGGCGCGGGAAGGACGACGGGAGCCGACCATCCACCGGCCGTGCGCTCCGCCATCCAGATGTTCATGTCGGTGCGCGTGTCGCCGGCCGCGCGCGGGCGGTTGGAGGTGAAGTACAGCGTGCGCCCGTCGGCCGAGAACCGCGGCGCGCGCGCACCCCATCGGTCGTCCGCGGGAAAGATGACCGGCGTTGGCGCGCCCCATCCGCTCCCCTGGCGCGGCGCCCGCACCAGCGTCTGCCGGTTGAAGGCCTCGCCCTCGTACACGGAGAACCAGAGCGAGCCGTCCACCGGATCGATCGAAGGAAAGTTCTCGTGCCGGGCGGTGGAGACCACGCCGGGCCCGACCAGCAGGGGCTCGGAGCCGACGTTCGGGCTCGGCCGGCCGGCGGGGGCGCATCCGCACGACAGGAGCAGGCACGCCGCAAGAGCCAGGCGATCGTTCATGCAAAGGATCTCCGCAAAGGGGTGTCAGTTCACGACGCTGCTTGCTAAACGCGCCTGTGCACGCTACTTTGCTCCCACGGTCAGTCAGCTTCAGCAGATGAGAGCAGCCTCTGCCTCGTGCCCGGCTTCACGCCGGGCGCTACCGTGGTACGCGAACGCGGGTTCGAATCCCGCCTGGCCTATGAAGGGTCCTGCCTCCGGGTGGGGCCCTTCGCCTTTCCGGGGGCACGCGGCGTGCGCGTGGAGCACGGCGTCACCTGCCCGGAGAAAATCGTGATTCGCATGCTCCCTGTCGTTGCTCTGCTGGCCGTATCGCTCCTTGGCGTGCCCGTTCGCGGGCTCCACGCACAGGAGTTTCACGAGGACGTGAAGCACTGGTGCCAGGACTTCTGGATGCTCCCGCGCGCGGAGATCCTGGACTGCCTGATGCGGGACTACGCCGCCGCCGACGCGGAGCTCAACCGGACGTACCAGCAGGTGATCAGCTCGCTCCCCGACGCCCGGCGCGAGCCGCTGCGCGCGGAGCAGCGGGCGTGGCTAGCCCGCTACGACGCCACCCTGACCGCGTACTACTCGCGCCCGTGGGCCAACCACTCGCGCGTAAAGGTGCTCCCCTCGCAAATCCGCGCCGTGCGCGACCGCACGGCGTACCTGCGGGGCCTGCTCAGGTAACCCACGGGCTTCGATCTGCCGGTGCCGCGTCAGCCCTGGCGCATGCGGCGCAGCTTTTCGCGTGCGATCCGCTCGCGCCGGGGATCGGAGTTCAGCTCCAGGAACCGTTCGTAGGCGGCGATGGCACCCGCGCGGTCGCCCTGCTTCCACTTCACCTCACCCAAGTTGGCGTAGGCGATGTCGCGGCGCGGATTCATACGGATCACCTGCTCCAGCTCGCGACGGGCCTCGTCCAGCTGCCCCGCCTCGAAGAGTGCCCAACCCAGGTTGTTGCGGAACAGCACGTTGCCAGGGTCGCGCTGCACCGCCGCCCGCAGCCGCCGCACTGCATCGCTCACTTCGCCCCGCTCGAACGCTCCCTCGCCCTCGCGATTCAGGCGACGCGCCGCGGCGTCCTTCGCGGGGGCCTCGGGCCGTTCCGCCACGGTCGGCGGGGGTGGCTCCGGGCGATCGGAGACGCTCGCCGCCACCTGCGTGGGATCGGAGGCGCTGGCGGGCGGTGGCGCCTCCGCTTCGCCTGGGATGCCGCCCAGCATGGTGTCGCGCGCGCCGGGGTCGTCCGCGGAAGGCAGCTGTCCATCGCTCGGCGTCGCGGCCGGTGTGACGGGCGAGTCCGGGCGAGACGCGGTAGGCGGCGCCGGTGCCGGCTCGTCGCCCGACCGCCGCCCGAATGCCCACACCGCCCCGCCGATTAGCAGAACCAGCAGCAGCGCGGCCAGCGGAGCGAACCGGCGCGCGCCGGGCTTTGCCGGTGCTCGGGCAACGCTGGGCGCGGCGGGCCGCGGCTTCGGCTCTAGCTTGCGCGTGGGCTGCGGGACCGGGATCGCGAGGGGCGCAGTGGGTTGCGGCGGAGGCGCTTCCGCGGCCGGCGCGGCGACGGTCGGCTCCGGGGCGGGAGGAACGTCGCTGACCCACGCGACGGCGGGCGCTTCCTCCGGCGGAGGCGAAGCGAGCGTGGAAGACGTATCCGGCTCGACGACCGGGGCGGGAGGGACCACGACGCCGCGGGTCTCCGGCTCACTGAGCGCCTGCGCCAGCGCCTCGGCCATGGCGCCAGCGTCGGGATAGCGGTCCTCCGGCTCGGCGGCCAGCGCCCGGTGGATGACCTCTGCGACGGGACGGGGAAGGGCGGGATCGCGCTCCCACAGCGGGATAGGCTCGTCCGGACCCACCGGCTGCAGCAGGCGGTTGCCCGCGAACGGCCGCTCGCGCGCCAGCAGCTCGTACCCGATGGCGCCCAGGCTGAACACGTCGGAGGCAGGCGTGACGTCGCGCTCGCCGCGGATCTGCTCGGGCGAGGCGTAGGCGGGCGACATGGCGATGCCGCCGGAATGCGTCAGCTGCGTAGCCTCGTCGCCCACCAGCCGCGCAATGCCGAAATCCAGCACGCACACCCGCACGAAGTCCGGCTGGTCGCCCGGCACCAGGAACACGTTGCCGGGCTTCACGTCGCGGTGGATCAGCCCCGCCTTGTGCCCCTCGTTCACGCCGAGGGTGGCGTCGCGAAGGATGCGCAGCGCGAAGTCGAGCGGGATGGGATCGGGGCGGGCCAGGCGGGTGGAAAGGTCCTCGCCCCGCAGCAGCTCCATCACCAGGAAGTCCAGCCCCAGCACCGGGTCGGTGCCAAAGTCGAACACCGTCACCACATTGGGGTGGTGAAGGCGCGCGATGGCCTTGGCCTCACGGTGAAAGCGCTTCCTCACCTCTTCCTGCAGCGCGGGCTTGGACGGGGTGAGCGTCATCACCTTCACGGCGACGGTCCGGCCCAGGCGCTCGTCGGTGGCGCTGTAGACGGCCGCGAACCCCCCGCGTCCGATCACCTTCTCGATCTGGTAGCGGCCGGCCAGCTGGTGTCCGGCCAGCAGCCCCTCGAATCCTTGCATCGCCGTTGGGGTCGGGTGTCGCGTCTATAGCGCACGAAAGCCGAACGCACACCAGCAAAATGCAGTCCGGCCCACGATATCCAACAGCAATCACGCAGAGGACGCGGAGAGAAAAGAGAGGACGCAGAGGCGCTTGCACAGCCCTCTGCGTCCTCTCTGTTCCCTCTGCGACCTCTGGTGCGTGGGTCCAAGTCACACTGTGGGCGATGCTAGCAGACCCTGCACGTGTCGTAGCCGCTACCACCATCGCCGCAATCCGCCTGGCAGATAAGCGGGCCGCCTGTCGTTTCCCACGAGTCGTGGGCCTGAACGGTCCCGTACGAACCGGCGTCGTCGTCCGCTTGGAACGTCTGCACTTGCAGCGCGTCCACGTCCAGCTTCAGCTTGCGCATGGCTCTTCTCCGTTGAACAGGGGTGGGGGCGGGGTCAACGGAAGATGGCGGAAAAGAAGAGCGGGCGCAAGCGAAAAACCGCTGCTGCGGTTACGACCTTGGCAGCCCGTCCAACTGCTCCTCGAGCCGGCGCGAGCGGCGGGCGATCAGCACCACGTAGCCGAACAGCAGCCCCCACGCGATCGCGAACGCGATGAAGACGTGCCAGTACGCACGAAGGCTGCGCGGCGGGGCCTCGCGCGTGGGAACCGCGGACGCGGTACCCGGCGGGGCCGGCTGGTACGTCGTGGTGGCGGCGCCCGTATCCGGCTGCGCTCGCGCGGCGGAGGGCGCGGCGAGCAGGGCCAGCAGGGCGATGAGAACGATGCGGATGCGGCGCATGGAGGTTCGGCGGTCTGTGCGGGTCAGGCGGCGGGCCGCAGCTGGGCGGCCACCCGGGCGGCGTCGATGCGGCGGCTCAGCCGCTCCACCACGTAGCGCGCCAGGAGCAGCGAAAAGAAGAGCAGGGTAAAGGCGAGCATGTTCACCAGCAGCGTCTGCACCATCTCGGGTGCCGCGGTGGGGCCCTCGGGCTTCAGCACCACGGGCTTGGGGTGCTGGCTGCGGAACCACTGCACGCTCATGTGGATCAGCGGAATGTCCACCGCGCCCACGATGCCGAGCACCGCCGCGAAGCGCTTGCCCCGCTCGGGATCTTCCGTGGCCCCGCGCAGGACGAAGTATCCCACGTAGATGAACCACAGCAGCAGCGTGAACGAAAGGCGCGCGTCCCACACCCACCAGGCGCCCCAGGCGATCTTGCCCCACAGCGGCCCCGTGGTCAGCACGATGCTGGTGAAGATCACCCCCAGCTCCGCCGCGCAGACGGCGATGGCATCCAGCCGTTCGTCGCGCAGCCACAGGTAGCCCAGCGAGCACAGCGCCACGATTCCGAAGGCTAGGTACGCCATCAGCGCCGAAGGCAGGTGCACGTAGAAGATGCGCTGCACGATCCCCATCTCGCGCTCGGTGGGCGCGTAGAAGAAGATCATCCAGAACCCCAGCACCAGCGCCGCCGCGGCCAGGAACCCCAGCCCCACCGACCAGCGGCGGGTTCCCGCGAGCGACGCGGCCTCGTCCACCGGCACGTTCATCGTCGTCTATTCCTCCATCACGGCCCCGAACGCGGCCGTGCACACGAACAGAAAGATGAGGTCGAAGGCCAGCAGCATCCGCACGCTGCTCTCGATCTCGGAAAACGGCCGCCCGATCAGCAGGCGCTGCGTGGCGCTGGCGGCAAAGATCACCACGGGAATCAGCAGCGGCAGCAGCAGGATGGGGATCAGCGTCTCGCCCAAGCGCGAGTGCGCCGCCATCGCCGCGAACAGCGTCCCCAGTGCCATGAACCCGATCGTCGCCAGCAGCACCACGACCGCCAATCCCCCCAGCGCCCCCGCGTACCGCAGCCCGAAGAAGAGCGCGTACACGGGAAAGATCACCAACTCCACGCAGGTGACGATGGCCAGGTTCGCCGCGAGCTTCCCCAGGTAGAACGCACCCCGGGGGATGGGCGAAACCAGCACGCCCGTCAGCGCGTCGGCCTCGCGCTCCAGCGCGAAGGCGCGCCCCAGCCCCAGCGTTCCCGCGAAGAGCACCGTCACCCACAGCATGGCGCCCGCGATGGTCGACGCCCGTACGCCCGGGTCCAGCGCGAAGCTGAACACCACCGCCACCAGGACGGCGAACGTAGCCATGGCCACGAACCGTTCGCGCGAGCGGGCCTCCAGCAGCAGGTCCTTGCGGGCCACCGCCCAAACCTGGGCGAGATATGCGGCCATCGTTAGCCGGCCGCCGCCACCCGCCCGGTGTACACCCGCTCCCAGGTGGCGGGATCGATGTCACCGGCCGGTTCGTCCGACACCCAGCGGCCGCCCACCTGCACGGCCACGCGGTCCGCCTGCTCCAGCCCCTGCGACAGGTTGTGCGTCACCAGCACCACCGTGCGCCGCCCGTCCTTCAAGCGGTCCAGCACCTCGCGCAGCATGGCCGAGGCGTGCGGGTCCAGCCCCGTGTAGGGCTCGTCCAGAAAGACGACATCCGGATCGTGCAGCAGCGTACGGGCGAGGGCCAGGCGCTGCTGCATCCCGCGCGAGAACGTCCGCACGCGGTCGTCCCGGCGCTCCCACAGCCCCACGTCGCGCAGCCCGGCTTCGATGCGAGACGGCCGGTCCGCCAGGCCGTACAGCCGCGCGAAGAAGTCCAGGTTCTCGGCCGCGCTCAGCCCGGGGTACAGGAAGGCCTGATGCGAAAGCAGGCCGATGCGCCGCCGCCACCCCTCGTCCTCGGCGTTGCGGATCTCTTCGCCGCCGATGAACACGGAGCCGCGCGTTGGACGAACGGCGCCGCAGAGCATGCGCAGGAGCGTGCTCTTGCCGGCGCCGTTGGGGCCGAAGATGGTCAGAAAGGTGCCGGGGGCGATGGACAGGTCCACCCCGCGCACGGCGGGCAGGGCCCCGTACCACTTTTCCAGTCCGCGCGCTTCGACGGCCGCGCCCGCGCCCTCCGCCGGGTGGCTCAAGCCAGCCGGACCCCGCACCCCGCGCAGAAGCGGCTTCCCGCCGGGTTCACGAAGCCGCAGGCGTGCCGGTCGATCGCCGTCCCGGCGACGGGCGACTCGCCTTCGCCGTCCAGCCCCGCGTCGCTGCGCGCGGCCTCGGCGGCGCGTAGTGTAGCCAGCGCCTCCAGCGACATGCGCTGCTTCTGCGCTTGGTAGTCGGCCGTGTCGAGCTTGCCGCCCAGGTAGTCGTACTCCAGCTCTTTCAGCGAAGCCAGCGCCACGCGGCGGCGGGCCTCGGCGTCCATCACCGAGCCGGGCGCCAGGTCCACCAGCAGGGCGTCGTGCCGGGCCACCACGGGGCGCACGACGTAGCCCGCCGCCAGCACGGCCAGGAGAAGCGAGACGATCAGCAGCGTCACGGCTCGTCGTCCTCGCGCTCGAACTCGCGCAGGGCGGCGTTCAGCTGCGCCCGCTCGTCATCCGACATCGGCGGGGCGCCGGCGACGGAAAGCGCCGATCCCTGGCCACGCATCCGGCGGATGCGCCCCTGCACGAAGACGGCGCCGATCAGCAGCATCGCCGGGGGCAGCAGCCACGCCCACAGCCCGATCCCCTCGGCACGCGGCACGACGAGGTATTCCTTGCCGTAGCGCGCCAGCACCTGGTCCACCAGCTCGTCCGGCGTAGACCCGCCCGACGCGGCGGCGCGGATCTGGTTCCGCAGCTCCTCCGCCTGCTCGTTCGGGCAGATGTCGAGCATGTGCGGCCCGAACGGCGACTTCAGCTGCGAGATGGCCTCGGCCGCGTTGCGCGCCGCCACGTCCGGCGGATGCTGCGCATCGGCGCGCCCGGGCAGGAGCGCCAGCGCGAGCAGGGCCAGGGCGAGGCGAAGTGTCCGCATCATGCCTCCACCAGCTCGGGCTCGGCCGCTTCGGACGGCTTCGCCACGCGCACGCGCTGCTTGACAACTGTGGGGTTCTTGGGCTCGGCGCCGGGCCACAGGGCGATCAGCGTGCCGATGGCCATGATCAGCCCGCCCGTCCAGATCCAGGGCACCAGCGGGTTGATCAGCACGCGGAAGGTGGCGATGGGGCGCGGATTGCGGCCCTGCACCACGGCGTTGATGTCGTCCACCCCGGCCAGGATCAGGTACAGGTCCTCGTTCCAGGCGCGGCGGATTCCCACCTCGCTGACCACTTCTTCGCGCTGCTTGTACGAGCGCTTCTCCGGCGCCAGCACGCCCACGCGCTCCCCGTTCTTGGCCACGTTCACCGTCGCCACCACCTTGGTCATGTTGGTGGCGGGATACGACGACATGGCCTGGTAGGTGAGCGTGTACGTGTGGCCGAAGGGCGACTTCATCTCCAGGCTCTCGCCCGGGCTCATCGCCACCTGCTTCTCCACGTCCCAGGCGCTTCCCGCGAAGCCCATGAACGTCACCACCAGGCCGGCGTGCACCAGGTATCCGCCGTAGCGGCGCCGGTTGCGGCCGACCAGGTGGATGAACGCCGGCGCGACGCCCTCGCCCTCGATGCGGGCGCGGGCGCGGGTGCCCTTCCAGAACTCAATGACGATGGTCGCCATCACGAAGGCGCCCAGCGCGAAGGTCAACAGCGCGTAGGTGTTGCGCGCGCCCACGATCCACAGGACCACGCCCGTCACCACGCCGATGGACACCGGCAGGGCGAAGTTGCGCCGGATGTTGCGCGCGGTCGCCTTGCGCCAGGCGATGACCGGGCCCACGCCCAGCAGGGCCAGGAGGAGAAGGCCCAGCGGCAGGTTCACCCGGTTGAAGAAGGGCGGGCCCAGCGTGATCGTCTGCCCCGTGAAGCCTTCGGAGACCAGGGGGAAGATGGTGCCCCACAGCACGCTGAGCATGGCCGCGATGAACACCAGGTTGTTCAGCAGGAACGCGGCTTCGCGCGAGACGGCGCTTTCCAGCCGGTTCTCCGGCGCGAACGACTCACGCCGCCACCACACGAGCGCGGCCGAGACGATCACCAGGACCGTCAAAAAGCCCAGGAAGATGTAGGAGATCGTAAGGTTCTGCGCGAACGAGTGAACCGATTCGATCAGCCCCGAGCGCGTCAGGAAGGTGGCGAAGATGCTCAGCAGGAAGGTGCCCATGATCAGCAGCACGTTCCACATCTTGAGCATGCCGCGCTTTTCCTGGATCATCACGGAGTGCAGGTACGCCGTGCCGGTGAGCCAGGGGAGCAGCGACGCGTTCTCCACCGGGTCCCAGAACCAGTATCCGCCCCAGCCCAGCTCCACGTACGCCCACATCATCCCGAAGATGATGCCGTTGGTCAGGAAGAACCACGCGGTCAGCGTCCAGCGCCGCGTCGTGGTGATCCACCGCGTGTCGAGCCGGCCGCTGAGCAGGGCCGAGACGGCGAAGGCGAACGGGATGGTGAAGGCGGTGAAGCCCAGGTACAGCGTGGGCGGGTGGATGGTCATCCAGTAGTTCTGCAGCTGCGGATTGAGCCCGCGGCCGTCGGCCGGAACGAACTCCATCAGCTGGAACGGGTTGGACGCGGTGATGATGACCACCAGGAAAAAGGCGATCACCGTCGACAGCGTGCCCACCACGTACGGCATGAACTCACGGTTGCGCCGCCGGTTCTGCAGCACGGCCACGGCCGAGAACAGCGCCAGCAGCGCGGCCCAGAAGACGAGCGAGCCGGTTTGCCCGGCCCACAGCCCCGTGATCTTGTAGAAGAGCGAGAGGTCGCGGTTGGAGTATCCCGCCACGTAGCGGTACTGGTATTCCTCGCGCAGGAACGACGAGATGATGGCGCCGCAGGAGACCACGAGCAGGCCGAAGACGGCGTACAGCGAGCGCTCGGCGCTCAGCACCCAGTCTCCGCGGCCCTTCCGCCCGCCCGCGAAGCCCAGCCCGGCGCCCCAAAAGCTCAGCAGCAGCGCAATCCAGAGGGCGACTTCCCCGATCTGCGTCACGCGCGGAAGTCCCCTTCGGCGGCTTCGTACCGCGAGCCGCACTTGGTGAGCAGGTGCGTGGCCTCGAAGGTTCCCTCGGCGGTGTAGCGGCCGGTGACCACGACGTCGCGGCCTTCCTCGAACGTGTCGGGGACGGGGCCGTTGTACTGCACGGGAAAGCGCGTCTTGCCGCTGGCGATGTCGACGACGGTGAAGCGCAGGTCCAGCGTGCGCGCGTCGCTGGTGACGGTGCCGGGCACCACGCGGCCGCCGATCTTCACCGTCATCTCGCGCGCGGACGGGTCGGCGGCGAGCTTGGCGGCAAGCTCGTCGGGGGTGTGGTAGTAGATCATGGAGTCCTTCATCCCGGTCACCGCCAGGTACCCCACGGTGGCCACCAGCGCCGCGGCGCCGATCAGGAACTTCCTCTGCTTTTTCACCGCTGCCCTCCGCGCGCGAACGTGTGGTTCCAAGCGCGGCAATATACCACTGAAATGCGTGCGGTGAAAGGGATTCCGTAGGTTGCAGGACAGGGGTGTGGGGAGTTTCCTGACCTGGGACGGCGCGGCGGGGCGGGCTCCAGTGAGGTTCGACTGGGTGCGGCGTGCGGGCCGGCGCCCCCATCCCCAGCCCTTCCCCCGCAAACTGCGCGGGGGAAGGGAGCCAGCCCGGCGCGCTTCGGCAGGTATGGTGTGCCGGCCGGTTTCGCCCTGATGTCAGCCGTGCGGCCCCGGTGTCATCCCGAAGGAGCGCCCCCGCCGAACCTGCCGCTACACCGCAGTACGCAGCGACTGAGGGATCCTCCACACACTCGTCGAGACGCTCCGTGGCCGACGCATCTCCGCTCGGCTTCATTTGTGAGCGATGGCCCGCCGATCGTCAGCAGAGAACAGCCGGTTCGGTGAATCCGCTGCTGCTGGGCATCACGCATGGTGTGTGGCGGATCCCTCAGTCGCTGCCATCCGCGGTGTTCGGGCAGGTGCACCGTCGCCGCTTCTTCGGGATGACACGGTGCTTCGGCAGGTGCGCGTGCGGGCAGGCGTGCCGACCCGCTAGGATGCGGCGCCGGAGAGTGGCACGTCCGCGCGCAGCTCCCAGCGGCAGTTGGCGCAGTGCACCAGGTGCGGGCGCTTCATCCGCCCCGTCTCGCGGAAGTCCTGGACGGTGCCGCACTTGGGGCAGGCGCCGTGGAGTGAGACGAGCGTGCGGTGCTCGCGAATGCGGTTCATCGCCCGCATGGCTCCCACCACGAGCACCACCAGCACCCACGGTAAATGGGGCGGGATGAAGAACACGATGGGCGCCAGCAGCCACAGACCGAGCTGCATCAGCGCCGAGCTGTGGCGCCACCGCGCGCTTCGCTCGATGACACGGGCGCGCGCCTCCCTCCATTCGCCGCTCGCGAATACCAGCCGCGCCGTTACCTCCGGCACCGCCCGGCTATCGTGGGCCATTCGCCATCACTGCGTCTGCGCCTGCACCACCGCGGCGGCGCCGATGCCGGCCAGGTCCCACACGATGTCGCGCACCGACGCCGTGTGCCTCTCGGCGTTTCGATCGCTCCACTCTTTCCACAGCCCCACGCCGGCGCCGGTCCCCGCGCCCACCAGCAAGCTGGCGTCGTTGTCCAGCCCCGCCGCGCGCGCGCCGCTGGAGGCCAGGCTGGTGACGATGAACGAGGTGACGAAGTGCTTCAGCTTGTCTTCGCCGAACCAGCGGTCCTCCGGCTGGGCCGGCGCCGTCGGCCCGCCGCCGAGCGACAGGCAGAGCATCAAGAGACAGGTTTCCATGCGTTTCTCCTCGTCGTTTTTGTCAGCGCCTGGACGCCACGTGCGCGGCGATCAGCGGGCCGTGCAGCTTTCCGTTCTCGATGAAGATCTTGTTGGCGTCGTGGCCGGAGACGACCACGCCCGCCACGTACATCCCGGGCACGTTGGTTTCCATCGTCGCGGGGTCGTGCCGCGGGATGCCGGTCACCTCGTGCACCTCGATGCCGAACGCGCGCAGCACGCCGGGATCGGGCTCGAACCCCGTCATCGCCAGCACCCAGTCGTTCTTCATCGTCCGCAGCTCGCCCGTTTCCAGGTTCTCGACCACCACCTCGTGCGGGCGGATCTCGGCCAGGCGGTGGCGCCAGAGCGTGGGAATGGCGCCCTCGGCGATCCGGTTCTCGATGTCGGGCCGCACCCACGGCTTCACGCCCCGGTCCAGCCCCTCGAACAGGTGCACCAGCGTGGTCCGCGACCCTTCGCGCCACGTCAGCAGCGCCGCGTCGGCCGACGAGTTGCCCCCGCCGATGACGATCACGTCCTGGTTCCAGAACGAGTACGGGTCCTTGAAGTAGTACAGCACCTTCGGCAGGTCCGCGCCGGGCATGTCCAGGCGCCGCGGGCTGTCGTAGTAACCCGTGGCCACGACCACGTTGCGCGCCCGGTGCGTCCGCGGCTCGCCCCGCGCCAGCGTGCGCAGCACGAATGCGTCGCCCCCGCGCTCCACCGTCGCCACCTCCTCGAACTGGCGCACGTCCAGCCGGTAGTATTCCGCCACCTTGCGGTAATATCGCAGCGCCTCGCGCCGCGTGGGCTTGTCGCCCGAGGTGGTGAAGGGCAGGTCGGCGATCTCCAGCTTTTCGGGGCCGCTGAAGTAGGTGACGTACGTGGGGTGGTCCATCATGGCCTGCGTGATGGCGCCCCGGTCGAACAGCACGCACGAAAGCCCCGCCTGCGCCGCCGCCACGCCCACCGCGATCCCGCACGGCCCCGCGCCGATGACGGCGATGTCGGCCGTCTCCGGAATATCCGTCATCTCTGCTCTGGCCTGCTTCGGCTGTGATCGATACTTCCCGGTCGGCGCGCTCCGCAGGGACCGCGCCGGGGCGAATCTCGCGGATTCACCGTGTCCCCGCCATTACGGTACACGGGAGTTCCAGGGATTGAACGTCGCTCTGCCGTTCCGGCGGCGCTCGCTTCCCGACTCGCCCTCTGCACAGATCAGCATCCGTAACAAACGGACTTCAAAGTTCGTAGTGGTGCTCGAACTGTGGGGAAGCGAATATGCTCTTGGAAGAGGAAGGTGGCGAGCCTGGGCCAATCTGGAACTTGGGGTTGAAGATTCGCACCTGGTCCTTTACGCCCGCCCCTCCTGGTGGATCGACGCTTTCCTCATCGAGGTGACACCGTGCCGAGTGATCCGCAATCGTGGTTCAGCACACGGCTAAGGCTACTCGCCGTGACCGGGGACTGCACCGTGTCGTTCCAAATGGAATGCGTACACGTGTTCCGGTCGGCGGATTGGGGTGCTGCCTTCGAACGCGCCCTCGAGCTTGGCCGGGGGCACGAACACGAGTATCCCAACGAGACCGGAAGCCCCGTTCAGTGGAGGATGGACGCCGTGCTTACGCTTGATTTGATCACCTCTGACGTTTTGGACGGAGCTGAGGTGTATTCCGAGATCAACGAGGTGGATCCGCCTATGTACCCGCCGCCCCAGTTTGCTCCAGAGCGATCAACGCCAACCCAAACCATCTGATGCGGCTCACCGCAATCCCCCAGTACTCCGTTCCAATCGCCGGCTGGAGCCTGTTCGCTCCGGGGCTGGTCGCACTCGCGTACAACGTGTGGCTACTTAAGAAATCCCAGCAGTACCACGGCCTGCGCCCTGGAGAGAGCGTGCGGAGTGGCTCAGCACCTTTTTGGCAGCTGAACGTGCTGAACCCGCGCACATCCGCGCGTAGGCGGCGTGCATGACGGCGGAGCGCAGACACGAGGTCCAGTGCGAGGTGTGGACATGGTGAAACAACTCGTCGCGAAGATCCAGAGCGCGCTATTCCGAGTGGCAATGAGCGTTGCGAGTTCAACAGCTGAGGACGGCCTTGAGATCTTTCACGAGCCCGGCATGCCAGCTTCAGCCGGTGCATGCGCAAAGATCAGCGGCGCTCTCGGTTTGGTTCGTGAGTACGACCCGCGCCGGTATCTTCGTCTGAGGCGCGACCTGAACAGGCTGGTGGTTGTCGCCGAGGTTGGATTCAGGGTTCTTCCAGACCTGCGCGCCGGGACTCTGAACGAGTCATACGTTCAGAGATGTTCCACGCTGGAACTTGCTTTTGCACTGGTAGAAATGGCGAGCCGCGCCCGGATCGGCCGGCGGCATCATGCCCGCTTGTTGGAGCCCCGTTATCAACAACGGGTCTGGCGGCGCTCAACACTGGAGCAACTGGCGTTCGCCGCCAGCCTGCCCAGCAGCATGGGAACGGCGCTCGAGCACGTGAAGACGGCGTTGGAACAGAAGCTCGCGGCATCTTCGTAGGCGCCCGTGAATCCAGAGTGGCGGCCGGCGTTCACACGCGGCCCAGCCGCGCCAGCGCGCGGTCCGCAGCCGTGATGCCACGGTACTGGGCTTCTTCGAACAGGGCCAGGCCGCTCACGTCGGAGTGCGCGTAGTAGACGGGACCCGGCGAATCCGCCAGCGCGCGCCGGACGGGGTCGGCGAGGAAGCCGGGGACGGGGCGGGGCATGGCGTGTCCCATTCGCATGATGTCGATGCGCGACACGCAGGCCCGAATGTCGGGGTGCGCGCGCTCCAGGTCCGCCAGGATCAGCTCCTTCCACTCGTGCCACGGGCGACGGAGCAGGAGCGCCCGCGCCGTAGCCGGGGGAAGGTGCGCCAGGGCCCAGTAGTACGTCCACACGGTCTGCGCGGGGCGAATGGCGTGCGTCTGGTGCGTGGCGATCACGTAGCCCAGCGAGGGCGAGCCGTGGATCACGTTGTCCCACGCCGGCTCGAATCCGCTCTCCGCCGGCCAGCGGTCCAGCACCAGGTTGGCCGTCAGCCAGGGTGAGTAGGTGAACCGCACCGGCGGCGCGCCTTGCACCACGTGCGGCGCCAGGAACGAGGGCGCGGCCCAGACCACCGCGTCCGCCACGTACTCCACCTCACCCGCCAGCACGCGCACCCCCGAGCCGCGCGCCTCAACGCGGTGCACCGGCGCGCCCGTCCGCACGTGGCCGCCCACGCGCTCCAGCAGCCGCCGCACGATCCACCCGTTCCCCTCGGGCCAGGTGAGGGTCCCCGACTCGTCGTCGTGCGGGCGAGAGGCGAAGTAGTGAACGCCCGCCCACGCCGAGGTGTCTTCCACCCGCGCGCCGTAGTCGTCGCGGCAGGCGTAATCCACGTACCAGCGCAGCGCGGCGGACCGGTAGCCCCGCCCCGCCAGCCACGCCGCCATCGACACGCCGTCCAGCTCCGACGGCCGCGCGCCCAGCGCCGAGGGGATGGTGAAGGCGCCGGTCGCGCGCATCTGCGCCATCTCCTCACCGAAGCGGCGCATCTCGTTTCGATCCGCCGCCGTCTGGGCCAGCGCCCCCTCCATCCCCTCGTGCCACCGCCCCCAGCGGTGGATGCGCTCGCGCGGCGTCGACACCAGCATCCGCTCGTTCCACACGCCGCCGCGCAGCACGCCCAGGTCCTCGAACAATTCGCGGACGTAGACGGCGTTCGCGTCCGGCACGGGAACGTAGTGCGCCGCCCAGGGATAGGCCGATGCCTCGGACTGGCCCCAGCGCGAGTTGCCCCCGGCGTGGTCCTCCAGTTCCAGCAGCACGAAATCCGAAAAGCCGCGCTTCTTCAGCCGCCACGCCGCGGACAGCCCCGCCATCCCCCCGCCCACGATCACCAGGGGAACGCGCTCGGTGCGGCGGATGGCTGGAACGGCGGCCCGGTCGCGCAGGCGGTGGCCCCGCGCGCCGCCATCGTCCACGAAGCCGCCGGCCACGGCGCGGTCCGTCTTGCGCGCGCAGGCAACGAAGGGCGCCGCGGCCAGCGCGGCCACGAACGCCCTTCGCGATATCCCCTCGTGTCCCTCGCTCACGGCCCGCCGTCCACCGCGTCAGCCCGGCGCAACTCCGCCTTCCTTCTGGCGCAGCGCCTCGATGTTCTGCTGCAGCCGCGCAAGCAGCTCGTCGTACAGCGGGTCGGGGTTGTTGTCGACCAGGTCGCCCAGGGCGGCCACGGCCTGCTCGTGCGCGTTGATGGCCTTGGTGATCCCCAACTGCTCGTTGTCCTGCGGCTTCATCGCATCGCCTTCGTCACTGTGTGATCTGCTCCCACTCGCTGCTGTAATAACGCACCAGCACCTGGTCGTCCAGCCGGTTGGCGCGCACGGGAATCCGGCGCATGTCCGTGGGAAACTGGAAGAGCCCGGCGACCGCCTCGGCCGTCAGGTAGCGCAGGCCGGCCGGCAGCCGCGCCGGCGTCTGGTAGTCGCCCGTGCCGGCCAGGATGAACCCCCACTCGCCGAACGAGGGCACGTACACGTGGTACGGCCAGGTGCGCAGCCCCGCCTCGCCCAGCGTGCGCTCGATGCTCCAGAACGCGGTGCGCGCGAACATGGGCGACGTGCTCTGCACCACCATCATCCCGCCGGGGTTCAGGTGCTGGCGCAGCAGGCGGTAGAAGGTGGTGGTGTACAGCTTTCCGACGGCGTAGTTGGACGGGTCCGGAAGGTCCACCACGGCGAAGTCGAACGTTTCGCTGCTTTCCGCCAGCCAGCGGAACGCGTCGGCGTTGATGACGCGCACGCGCGGCGAGAGCAGCGCGCCGCCGTTCAGCTTCAGCATCTCGCGGTGCTTGCTGAACAGGCGCGTCATCTCGGCGTCCAGGTCCACCAGCGTCACCTCGGCGCCGGGGTAGCGCAGCACCTCGCGCACCGCCAGCCCGTCGCCCCCGCCCAGCACCAGCACGCGCTTCGGGGAGGGATGCGCGGCCAGGCCGGGGTGCACCAGCGCCTCGTGGTAGCGGTACTCGTCGCGCGAGCTGAACTGCAGGTGCCCGTTCAGGAACAGGCGCAGGTCGCCGCGCCAGGCGGTGAGCACGATGCGCTGGTAGGGCGAGTTGCGCGTGAGCACCACCGGGTCGGCGTACATGCTGCTTTCCGCCGTCCGCGTGATGCGCTCGGCACCCGCGAAGCCGGCGACCAGCAGCGCCAGCACGAGGACGGAGCCCGCCTGCAGCCTGCGCCGGTTGGGAAGTGCGTCGCGGAACAGGTAGGTGCTCCACAGCGCCACCGCCGCGTTGATGATGCCGAACAGCAGCGCCGACCGCGCCATCCCCAGGTAGGGCACCAGCACCAGGGGAAAGAGGAGCGAGGCGCCCAGCGCGCCCAGGTAGTCGAAGGTCAGCACGTTGGCGACCACGTCCTTGAACTCCAGCCGGTCGCGCAGCAGCCGCATCAGCAGGGGAATCTCCAGCCCCACGAAGATGCCGATCAGGGAAACCAGCAGGTACAGCAGCGGGCGGAACGCGTCGGTATAGGCGAACGCCAGGAAGAGAAGGGTGGACGAAAACCCGCCCACCACCGCCACCATCAGCTCGATGCTCACGAAGCGCGACGCCAGCCCGCGATGGATGAAGCGCGAAAGCCAGCTGCCCACCCCCATGGCGAACAGGTAGGTGCCGATGATGGTGGAGAACTGCAGCACGCTGTCGCCCAGCAGGTAGCTGGCGAGCGCGCCAGCCACCAGCTCGTAGATCAGCCCGCACGCCGCGATCAGCAGAACGGTGACGAACAGCGCGGCGTTCACGGGCGGCCCTTCGCTTCCAGCGGACTTCGCGTCACCAGATAGCGGCGGCGATGATGATGGAAAGGCCGATGGACATGGCGCCGACGATCACCGCCAGGGCCGTGTTGTGCTCCTCGATGATCTCCTTCCACAGCGTTCCCGGCGTCATCCGGTCTACCAGGAAGAACGCCAGCACGAACAGGAGGATCCCCAGCGCCGCGTAGACGGCCGCGGCCACCAGGTGGTTCAGCAGGTCATCCATAAGTCTCCAAAGGGTTCATTTTCCACCGACGTAGCGCCCGGTTCCCACGTAGTGCGCCCGGTACGCCCCCGGGTTGTCGCGCACCGAGTGCGGCACGGCCTGGCGGCGCCCGACGCTGTTGGTGGGGCTCCAGCCGCGGTACTCCGCAAGCGCCAGCCCGCCCAGCACGAGCAGGCCGTAGATCAAGTACCTGGAGTGCAGGGACTTCATTCGTCGTCGTCTCCGGTTGTCGGAGGGTAGTCGCTTTCCAGCCAGCGCTGGTGCTCGAAGCTGGCCGACATCAGGCTCACGTACACCGGCGGCAGCACCAGCAGGAAAAAGGCGGCCAGGTACATGAACATGCTGGGCGGGTCGCGGATCACCCGCACGTCGTAGGCGAACGCGAAGTCGCCCTGCGGGGCCACCACCAGGCGGTAGGTGCCCGCCGGCACCCCCCCCAGGCGCGCCGAGGTGTTGCGCGATCCCTCGCTCCAGCGTTCGCCGTCCTCCACGCCGTAGTAGTACCCCACGTCTTCCGACAGCTCGCGGGAGGTGCCCGAGCGCTCGTCCACCAGCGCCAGGTCGAAGGCGCCCCACGAGTTGCTCACGCGCGTCCGCAGTTCCACCTTCATGGCCGACGGCCGGCCCGACACCGTGAACGGCTCGGTGACGAAGACGTTGTTCTCCTCCACCGCCGGGTCGAACGCCTGGCTGCTGGCCAGCACGTGGTCCGAGCCGGTGGACGCGCGCCAGATGAAGACGGCGGCGAGGACGGCGAACAGCACGAGGAAGGTGGACCACAGCCGGCCCGCGCCGGCGTGCGGCGAGGGCTGGTTGGCGAAGGTGCCGCGCGGGAACGGGGGCCGGCCCTCGAGCTTGAACGCTTCCCACAGCCGCTGGCCCGAGGTGTACTCGCCCAGCGACCAGGTTTCTTCGTCGTTCGTGTTTTCGCGCGACAGCAGGAGCGGGGGCGCCACGAAGTCGTTCACCTGCGCCTTGTCACCCACGCGCACCTGCCAGGGAAACTCGCCCAGGACGAAGGTGGTCTCGGCGGCGGCGCGCTGAAAGTGGCGGAACGTCTGGCCGTGCACCGTGGCCACGGGGCGGCCCGCTTCCGTTTTCACCTTGGGCGGCGTGGACAGGACGGTGATGTCGTTCCAGTGTCCGTTGTACTCCGACAGGTAGCGGAAGCCGCGCTCGGGATTGTGAAGCAGGTACTCGCGCCACGAGTAGCTGACCCCCTCCACGCGAATGGTGCGCTGCTGAAAGCCCAGCACGTCCCAATCGGCCCCGTGCAGCCGTCCCCGCGAGCCGATGGGGATGTAGGGCTTCACCTTCACCCGCTCGGCGAAGCGCTGCAGCACCTTCAAGCCGGCCGAGGCGCCCACCTCCAGCACCGACTGGCAGTACTGGCAGACGGCGTTCACCGACTCGCCGGGGCGCTGCACGGTGACGGTGCCGCCGCAGTTGGGGCAGTTGAGGGTGCGCGTGCCCTCCACGGTCTTTTGCCGCGGGTCGCGCAGGTTCTTGAACTCCAGCGCGCCGAAGGGCACCACCTCGCCCGCGAACAGCAGGGGCGGCGTTTCGCTGTAGTCGATCGTCGCCAGCCGCCCCGCCTCGGAGCGCAGGTCCACGAACGGCGTTTCGTCCTTGCCCCAGTACTCGAAGGGCAGCTCGCCCTCCACGCCGGCGTAGCGGGCGCGGGTGATGGTGGTCACCCGGTACGGCGGGGCCTCGTCCACCAGCGCGATCTCCTGGCCCGGCGCCAGCGCCCCGGCTGCGGGGAGGGGCGCGGGCTCAGTGACGGCGAAGGTCACCGCGTACTCGTCCTGCGCGTCCGAAAGCCACCCGCTGCTGCCGTCGCCGAAGGCCAGGTGCCACTCGCTCCACGCGCCGCGCTCCCACCCGTAGGCGATCCGCCCGATCACCGAAAACGCGCGGCCCCGGTAGCGCCCCTCGGTGCCGAGCTGGATGCGCGAGGTGACGGGCGGGGGCTCGGAGACGACGCCCACCTTCTCCAGGTCCACGCCGTGGCGCACCACGATGGACTTGCAGGTGCCGCAGACCGTCTGCACGGCGCCCGACCATTGGAACTGGATGGGCGAGCCGCAGCTAGGGCAGTTGGCGATGGGCCCGGTCATACGGCCGCGGCGGGAACGGCGGCGTAGGCGCGCTCGAAGCTCCTCACCACCACTTCGTCAGCGCCCAGCGCGTCGCGCAGGTTGGCGTTCCAGTCCCACTCCGGGCGGGGCCGACAGCAGAACAGGTTCAGGCAGATGCTGCCGTGCTCGGGAAAGGTGTGGCAGGCCAGGTGGCTTTCGGCCAGCATGCACAGGCCGGTGACGCCGCCCGGGCCAGGAAACTTGTGCCACTGGGCGGGCTGCACGGGGTGCAGCGCCAGGTCGGCGACGATGCGGTCGAACAGCCGGCGCAGCACGCCGGGGTCGGCGAGCGCGTCCGGGCTGCACCCGTGCGCCTCGACCAGCCATTCGCGACCGTTCATCAAGATGGAGGTTCCGGGTTCCGGTGGATTCGGCGCGCCGCACGGGCTTGTTCGGCCGCGGGTGAATCTACGGACGTTGGAGGATGGAGTTTCGGATTTCTGGCCCGCGAGGGGCTTGGGTGAGAATACGATTCGGATGGGCGGGGCACAAGCGAGGCCCCTGCCGATCAGCCGAGATTGTCATCGAGAGGCCCAGGCGCACCACACCGGCCCGCGCACACTCCACGCGCGCCGAAGGATCTTGCCGCGGGCACGGCCCTGCTGGGGCGAATGAATTCGCGGCAACAACCACACGATGTTCGCCTTCGCGGACTGCATGCGCTGGTGCGAGTCAGGCCAGGTGGCGCGCCCCGGTGGCCGTGCAGGTCTCCTCCTCGCCTGGGCAGCGGGGGACGGGGGAGGGGGAGGGAGCTGCCGTAGCGTGAGCGGCAGCCGTCGAAACGCAATCGAATTCTCCCCTCTCCGCATGCGCAGCGTGCGGGGAGGGGCCGGGGGAGGGGCCACCCGCGGCATACGCCGGAGCCCTTCGAATCGCGCTGAGGCCCGGCCGGGTACCGGCCCGAGCCTCGGCACCTCCGGAAGTGCACGGCACTGGCTCCCTTCCCCCACGCAGTTTGTGGGGGAAGGGTTGGGGATGGGGGGCGCCGAGGCATGCGCCGGGTCTGGCTGTGACGCGCGCGAAGTTCTCGCGGGCCCCAGGTTGCCGCGGAGCCGGGGTCACCGGCGGAAAACATCGCGGTTCGGGTTTGGGTGACCGCTGCCGCGCCCGGATTTGTACGTGTCCGCGGTTAGATCCTTCGGCCCGCGAGGGATGTGCTGCGGGCAGATTCGGCGCGCCTGGGCCTCAGGATGACAGGCTCTGGCGCTGGCAGTCATCGATGTGTGTCGTAGGCCTTGGGCGCCGCACGGATGACAGGCTTTGGGCGCTGACGGTCATCGTTGCGTGCCGTACGCCATGGGGATGACAGGCTCGGGGCGCCGGCAGTCATCGATGCGTGCCGCTTGCCGCTCTCAGCCCTCGCTGTACACCCCGCGGAGCATGCCCAGGTGGTGCCGCTCGTGGCCCGCGATGATCCAGGCCAGCGCGCGGACCGTGACGTCCGCGCCATTCGCCGTTCCCGAGCGCGCCAGCGCTTCGTCGTCCAGGTGGCGGAACAGGTGCAGGGTGGCGCGACGGACGGCTTCGTACTCCTCGGCCAGGTCGGCGAGGGTGCGCGCGTCGAACCGGCCCGCCTGCACGTAGGCGTTCTCCTCGAAGCCGGCCAGCGGCGTGGCGTCGCCCCGGGCGATGCGCAGCGCCCGGTAGGCGAAGATGCGCTCCACATCCACCATGTGCCCCAGCACCTCGCGGATGCTCCACTTTCCCGGGGCGTAGCGATGCCCGCTCCGCTCCTCGGAAAGCCCGCGCGCGAACGCAAGCACCTGGTTCAGCTGCGCCTGCAGGATGCTCGGCAGGTCGCCGTCGGGGACGCCGTCGACGTAGCGGGCGTAGAACGGGGCGTACTCGGACGCGGCTGGGCGGGGGATCATCGCACGCCGCCCATCACCCGGGCCATGATGGCCTTCTGCACGTGCAGGCGGTTCTCCGCCTCGTCCCACACGCGCGAGCGGGGCCCTTCGATCACTCCCTCGGTCACCTCTTCGCCGCGGTGGGCGGGAAGGCAGTGCAGGAAGATGGCGCGCTCGCTCCCCGTCTCCATCATCTCCTCGCTGATGCAGTAGCCCTGGAAGTCGCGGGCGCGCTTGGCCGATTCTTCTTCCTGGCCCATCGACGCCCACACGTCGGTGTTCACCACGTCGGCCCCGGCCACCGCCTCGCGCGGGTCGTGGGTGGTGACGATGTTGCCCCCGGCGCGGGCGCGCTCCAGGATTTCGGCGTTGGGCTCGTAGCCGGCGGGGTAGGCCAGGCGCAGCTCGAAGCCCAGCATGTACGCCGCGTTGATCCACGAGTTGGCCATGTTGTTGCCGTCGCCCACCCAGGCCACCTTCACGCCGCTCAGGTCGGGGCCGAAGTTCTCGATGATGGTCTGCAGGTCGGCCATGATCTGGCAGGGATGCAGCAGGTCCGTAAGCCCGTTGATGACGGGAACGGAGCCGTAGGTGGCCAGCTCCACCAGGTCCTGCTGGTCGAAGGTGCGGATCATGATGCCGTCCACGTAGCGCGACAGCACCCGGGCCGTGTCGCGGATGGGCTCGCCGCGGCCCAGCTGGATGTCGCGCGATGACAGGAACAGCGCGTGCCCGCCCAGCTGCCGCGTGCCCACCTCGAACGACACGCGGGTGCGAGTGCTGCTCTTGGTGAAGATCATCGCCAGCGTCTTCCCCGCCAGCGGCTGGTCGGTGTACTCGCCGCGCTTCATGCTGGCGGCCAGGTCCAGCGTGTCGAGCAGCTCCTGGCGGCTGAAGTCGGGGATCTGCAGGAAGTGGCGAACGGTCATGGGCGTTTGGGGAAGGGCGGAAGTTCGGTCGGTTGCCGCTGTTCCGCGACAACATAGCACGGCTCACCGCGGCCCACCACGCCCGGGGAACACGACGGGCGGCGCAGAGGACAAGTGTATGCAGCGCCAAAGGTTGGAGCGCCCCGCGGGGCGCAAGGATCATGCACGCTGAAGGCATCCCCAAGTTGGCCGGGAGAAGATTATCGGTACGGTGTAATCGTACATAATGAGTCGTTGCTTGACATCCGGCAGTAGAAACTGACATGTTCCATTAGGATCGTCCGAGTAGATTTCCCTCCCCGTTCGGTCTGCCGGGTCCTTTTACCGGAGGTGCAGCTATGTCACAGCCTCACACGGTTCCTTGCTGGCGGACACTACAACCGCCACGCCATGCGGTGAGCGCTCTAGTGGCCGTGGCACTGCTCACGGCGTGCAATTGGGACGACACATCGCCCACCGCAGCTCCCCCAACGCCCCCAAACATCCTGCCTTACGTTACGGAGAGCGCGGCCCAAAACCTGAACGCCAATGGTGAGTTCAACCTCGAGCCCGCACGGGCTCCCGCCGACCTTCCGATCCTCACCCCCGGGCGGGCGCGGGAGCTTGCTATCGCGGAAATGAAAACCTTCGGCCATCACTTTCGGCCCGGGTACGAGCGGGCCCATGGGGCGCCCGTCGACCTGAGCAGCCTGGTGGCGGACCCGGAGGTGCTGTTCGTGCAAACGTCGTACGAACGGTTCCCCGATGGATACATCCGGACGATGCGGAACTACTTCGGCCCCTTTTACCTGGTCACGTTCCGGTCTCGCGGGATCCCGGTGGTCACCTCGGCGGTTTCGGCGTACGCGGTCGAACTCGACGTCGACGAAACCGGCCGGCTACTCGGCATAAACGGCGCGGGCGGCAATTCGTTCGAGACGAACGGTATTCCCCTCGACAGCACCCGGCGAAACCCGCCGCCGCGCATCAGCGCCGAGCAGGCCGTGGAACTGGTGGGGCGGAGGACGGGCGCCCGCACGGCGCGCACTCCGAGGCTGGCGGCGGTGCGCTATCGCGGGGGCTTCACGCTCGAGAGCCCAACCGAGGCGCTCTGGCAACTGGAGTTGGATCGCGAAGTGCCGGTGCGAGCGACCAAAGGAACGCGGAGCGTCCGTACCCGTACCCTATTCGTACGGGGCGACCGCACGCTGCTCGTCCCGGCTGAGGTGCAACCAACGGTGTTCCGCGCCCCCGCGTTCCGCGCCGATGCGAACGGGTTGCCGATCAAGCCGGGCGAACAGGTGGACCTGCGCATTCTGGCGGGGCAGCCGACCATTTTCGAGGAAGTCACCCTCGGCGAAGCCGGGAGGTAGCCCATGTCGCGCATCATTCCCCGTCTGCTCTGGGCCGGTGCAACGTCGCTGATGCTGGCGGCGTGCATTGACACCAAAATCATGAACTGCAAAGTTTCCGAGATGCCCACGTCCAACCCCTACCAGCTCGATTGGGCAGGCTACATTCCCGCCAGCTGCCCGGTCCCCCTCGGCCAGCCAGGCGAGCTCAAGACGGTAGGGGCAGACGTGTTTGACAAGGGAACGCAGGAGTTCTTCTTCATCGAAGTGGTCGTCCGCAACGGTGACGGGCAGATCCCCCCGGGGACCGGCCACAACGGACTCGCGAGCACCATCCAGCAATTTTTCGGAAATAAGGCCTCGCCTCGCCTGAACTACGCGGCCGCCACTGCCGGCTCCATTGATTACGGTCACTTCGCCGTGCTCCGGGGGAACTTCGCGCAGTTCGCGGATGACCCCCGGGCCAGGCTGGAGATCGCGTACACGAGCTCCCACATGGTGACCATTATTCAGGGAACGACCGTCCCCCGGAGCAATACGACCCAGATGTGGACCGCGGGTGTGTCTGGTGGAGCATCTCCGTACACCTACGCCTGGTATCGGGACGGAACACTGGTCAGCATGGGTTCTTCCTACACCGGCGCTGTCGGTACCACGAGCTTCGGGTTGAAGCTCCATGTCACGGACCACACCCAGAGTACCCGAGTGGTGGAGATGCGGACGCAGGTTGACGGAGTGCTCTCGTCGATGAGTGGGCCCACGCTTGTGTATTCCAGCCAGGGCGGCGGAACATGGACCGCATCTGGAGAGGGTGGCTACCCGCCGTACACCTTCGACTGGTACGTCGATGGGGTCCACAGGGGCAACGGATCGTCGTGGACCGGCTATCCCGGCGAGGGAGAAAAAGAACTCTGGGTTGAATTGCGGGACACGCGGGGCGCAACCACCCGAGCGAACACCTACGTGCAGGGCATCGGCAACGAGACCTGCGAACCTGTCCCACCGGCGGTGGCCTGCTGAATCGCCAGAAGGCGGACTATCCCGTTTGATCCCACTGCTGCACCTTGAAGGGCCTGCGGAGACGATCCGCAGGCCCTGTTTTTCGTCTGCCTGCGGTGACTACGATCACTGCCGGGCTCGGGAAGGATCCGGGGAGCCGCCCAAGCGCGTATTCCCGTTGTGACCGTACCGACCGTCGTTGCCGTAGTTACCCTCGGTTGCCGCTGTTCCGCGACAACATAGCACGGCTCGCCGCGGCCCACCACGCCCGGGGAACACGCGGGGTGGGACAGAGTACAAGCGTATGCAGCGCCGAAGGTTAGGCATGTTCCCGGCCCTCGGCCGCTTTTCTTTTCGAACGCTCGTTCGTAGATTTGGGCTCACGCGCACGAGTGCTGGCGGGATCTGCTATCCCCCGGCCCGGCGCTCCGGCCCGTCCGCGGCGCGCGGGCATCCCACGACCTGCAACGCCCACACGCCGATGATGCGCTTTCCCTCCGCCGCCCTCGTGCTGCTGCTGGTTTCCGCGGCCGCCTGCGAAAATCCGGCGGTTTCCGGACCCGACGTGGAGATCGTGACCGTGTCGCCGCTGGCGCGCACCATCGCCGTGGGCGAGCAGACCACGCTCATCGCGTCGGCGCGCGACGACGAGGGCGGGCTGATCGAGGACGAGGAGTTCCAGTGGAGCAGCCTGGAGCCGGGCGTCGCCTCGGTCAACCTGGGCGTGGTCACCGGCGTCGCCCCCGGCACCGCGCGCATCGTCGCCGAGCTGGGGGGCAAGGCCGACACGGCCCAGGTGACCGTCGTTGCCCTGGCGGGCAACTGCGCCGACGCGGGCGCCACCCCCGAGCTCGCCGTGGGCGGCTCGTACACGCGCAACGGCGCCGCGGCTGCGGTCCTGTGCCTGAGCGGCGCCGCGAGCGGCGCCGAGTACACGCTGATCTCCCACTTCGGGGTCGAGAGCACCACCGCCACCATGGCGCTGCGCTTCGACCCCGTGGGTGTTTCGCCGCCCATTGGGCCGCCCAGCCCCTCCATTGCGTTCTCCACCGCCGCGGCGCGGGACGCCGCCGGCGACGGCGGGTTCCACCTGCGCCTGAACGAGCGCGCCGTGCCCGCACTGACCGCGCTGCTTCCCGCTGCCCGGCAGGCGTACGCCCGCACGCACTCCGGCCCGCGGATGTCCACGGCCCAGCAGTCCGCCCCCGCCGTGGGCACGCTGCTGCAGCTGAACGTGGGGCTGGAGTTCTGCACCAAGCCCGACTATCGTACGGGGCGGGTGGTGGCGGTGAGCAACCGGGCGCTGGTGGTGGCCGACACCGCCAACCCCGTCAACGGCTTTACCGACGCCGACTACCAGCACGTGGCGGCTACCTTCGACACGCTGGTGTATCCCGTGAACGCCGCGGCCTTCGGCGCCCCGGCCGACGTGGACGGCAACGGACGCTCGCTCATCTTCTACACCCGCGCGGTGAACGAGATGACGCCGAAGAACGCCGGCTACGTGGTGGGCGGGTTCTTCTACGGCCGCGACCTGTTCCCGCAGAAGAACGACCCGAACTTCGGGGGCGCCTGCGCCGGCAGCAACCTGGCCGAGATGTTCTACATGCTGGTGCCGGACCCCACCGGCACGGTGAACGGCAACACGCGGTCCGCCAACTACGTGCGCGGCAGCACGGTGGGCGTGCTGGCGCACGAGTTCCAGCACCTGATCAGCGCCTCGCGGCGCCTGTACCTGGTGCCCGGCATCGACGGAACCGACTGGAACGAGGAGGCGTGGCTGAACGAGGGGCTCAGCCACATCTCGGAAGAGCTGCTGTTCTACCACCGCACCCAGCGGCAGCCGCGCGGCAACATCGGCGGCGAGGCGCTGTCGGGCGCGCTGCGCGCCCCGTACCTGGAGTTCCAGGAGTCCAACACCGACCGCTTCGGCGAATGGCTGAAGCAGCCGGAGCAGAACTCCACGCACGACGCGGCCGAGGGGGACGAGGCCGACCTGGCCACCCGCGGCGCCAGCTGGGCCTTCCTGCGCTACGCCGCCGACCGGCGAAACGGCAGCGACAACGCGCTGTGGTACTCGCTGGTCAACAACACCTCCGTCGGGTTCCAGAACCTGCGCGAGCGGCTGGACGCCGAGCCGGTGGAGTGGATGCGCGACTGGGTGGTCTCGGTGTACACCGACGACGCCGTACCGAACGTGCCCGCCATCTTCACGCAGCCCAGCTGGAACTTCCGCTCGCTGTACACGGCCGACGTCGGCAAGTATCCCCTGTTCACCCGGCCCCTGAACAGCGGACAGGCGGTGGACGTGACGCTGGTGGCCGGCGGGGCGTCGTACCTGCGCGCCGCGGTGGCGGGCGGGCTCAAGGCCTCGGTCGCCGTGGCCTCCAGCGCGGCGCTTCCGGGCACGCTGAGCGTCACCGTCGTGCGTACGAAGTAGCTGGCGCGCGCGCCGCCCCCGGGCGGTGCGCCTCTGTCATGGCCGCGGCTGCCGCGGCGTTGTTCGGTGTGCGTCCGGGTTCCGCCGGCGCGCCGCCTCCCTTTCTCCCGTCCCGAAAGCGTGTTCATGAAGCGCTTCATCGTGTTCTTCCTGGCCGCGGCGGCGCTGGCCGCGTGCGACCCCCCCACCGGGGGCAACGCGGGGATCGCCTCGGTGCAGCTGTCGCCGGGCGACCGCACCCTGGCGGTGAACGAGACGCTGACCCTCACGGTGGTGGTGCGCGACGTGAACGGCGACGAGCCCGACGCCGACCGCCGCGCCGAGGTGGAGTTCGCGTCCGACAACCCCGCCGTGGCCACGGTGAGCGAGGACGGCATGGTGACGGGCAAGTCGCCGGGCACGGCCACCATCACCGCCACGCTGGACGACAAGAGCGGCACGGTGGTGGTGAACGTGTCGGCGGCCCCCGCGGCGTGCAGCCAGGGCGGCGCCGTCCGCTCGCTGGGCGTGGGCGAGGCGGTGGTGCTGGGCGGCGTCACCGCGTCGGTGATCTGCCTGGACGGCGGGACGGCGGGCAAGGAATACGTTGCGGTGCCCTTTCACAGCGGCAACCCGGGCGAGTCGCCGTTCAGCGTGAACTTCGACACCGACGGCACCGTGGGCCTCAACGCGCCGTCGCTGGCGCCCTCGCCGGCGCTGGTCGGCGGGCTGAGGGAGGATGACGGCTTCCACGCCCGGCTGCGCGAGCAGTCGGCCGGGGCGCTGGGCCGCTACCGCGACGCGGCGCTTTCGATGTCGCCCCGGCGCGGGCCGCGCGACGGGGCCACCGGGCCCAGCCTCACCCTGAGCCTTCGTTCGCCCTCGCTGGGCGACCAGGTGACGGTGAACACGGCGCTCGAGTCCTGCAAGAACCCCAAGAACGTGACGGCCCGCGTGGTGGCGATCGGCGAGCGCAGCATCGTGCTGGCCGACGTGGCCAACCCGGCCAATGGGCTGACCGACGCCGAATACCAGTCGTTCGCCGCCGGGTTCGATACGCTGGTGTATCCGGCCGTGACCAACGCGTTCGGCACGCCCGAGGACGTGGACGACAACGGCAAGGCCATCATCCTGTACACCAAGGCGGTGAACCAGCTCACGACGCCCGGCACCAACTCGTACGTGGGCGGGTACTTTCACCCGCGCGACCTGTTCCCCACGCGCGACCGCGACGGGCTGGCTGCCTGCGCCACGACGAACTACGCCGAGATCTTCTACATGCTGGTGCCCGACCCCAACGGCAGCATCGGGGGCACCGCCTTTTCGCGCGAGCTGATCCTGCAGTCGTCGCTGGGAACCATTGCGCACGAGTTCCAGCACCTGATCAACGCGTCGCGCCGGCTGTACATCACCGAGACCACCAGCTGGAACGAGGAGACGTGGCTGAACGAGGGGCTCAGCCACATCGCCGAGGAGGTGCTGTTCTACCGGGCGTCGGGCACGACCCCGCGCGCCAACCTGAGCCGTGCCCAGGTGCAGGCCACCTCGCGGGCGATGAACGCGTACCTGGCGTACATGGACCAGAACATGCGCCGGTACCAGCGCTACCTGCAGGAGCCGAGCAACGAGTCGCCCTACGACAGCACCGAGGCCGGGGCCAACGATCTGCCCACGCGCGGCGCCTCGTGGGCGTTCCTGCGGTACGCGGCCGACCGCCGGGTGGGTGACGACGTGGCGCTGTGGCGCGACCTGGTGGACACCGACGTGATCGGGCTGGCCAACCTGCAGCAGGCGCTGGGGAGCGACCCGCGCGAGTGGATCCGCGATTGGGTGACGTCGGTGTACACCGACGACTTCGTGGCCACGGAGGCGCGGTTCCAGCAGCCCAGCTGGCGGTATCGATCCTTCACCCCGTTCCCGCTGGTGACGAAGCCGCTGACCGACGGCTTCAGCACGCAGCTGGCGAGCGGGGGCGCGGCCTTCCTCCGCTTCACCATTCCGCCGGCCACGGTGGGCACCGTCCGTGGCCTGAGCGGCACCAATCCGCTGCCGTCCAAGATCTACGTCACCGTCGTCCGCACGCGCTGACGTCCTCGGACCGCCGTTGGAAGAAAGCCCCGCCCCGGTCAGCCGACCGGGGCGGGGCTTCTTCTACTTTCTCCACTTCGTCACTCCTTCATCGCTTCCGCCACGAGTTCGTACGACCTTGCCCGGGCCCGCCACTCGTGCGTGACCGTGACGATCATCAGCTCGTCGGCGGCGTAGCGGGCGGCCACGCGGTGGAGTTCGTCGCGCACCTGGGCGGGCGTTCCGGCAATCATGCGGGCGCCGTCCTGTCCCAGCGGCGGCGGCCTCCAGCCCGGGCCCAGCTCCGCCATCGCCTCGTCCGGCGAAGGGATCCCGCGGTCCATTCCCCGCATGATGCGGCGGTTCCACAGCTCCAGGCTGCTCGCCAGCCGGTGGGCCTCTCCCTCCGTTTCCGCGCAGATCACGCCCAGTGCCACGCTGGCCTCCGGGGCCGCGCGCCAGGGCGAGGGGCGGAAGGCGTCCTGGTACTGGCGGACGAGCGACGCGCCGTCCTGCCCGCTGATGAACTGCGCGAACGAGTAGCCGCAGCCGTTCTCGGCCGCGTACAGGGCGCTGCTGCCGCCGGAGCCCAGCAGCCAGAATTCCGGGACGGTGGTAGCCCGCGGCATGGCGCGTACGCGGCGCCAGGGGTGCTGATCGTCGAAGCCGTCCGCTGCCCAGCCGATGAGGTCCTGCACCTGCCCGGGAAAGTGCTCGGCGCCCAGCCGGCCGCGGCCGTACGCGAGCGCCAGGGTGGCGCGCGCGTCGCCGCCGGGCGCGCGGCCCACCCCCAGGTCGATGCGGCCGGGGTACAGCGCTTCGAGCATGCGGAAGTTTTCCGCCACCTGCAGCGGTGAGTAGTGCGAAAGCATCACCCCGCCCGATCCCACGCGCATGGTGCGGGTTTCGGCAGCCACCCGCGCGATCAGCACCGCGGGCGACGAGCCCGCGAACGAGTTGGTGCTGTGGTGCTCGGCCAGCCAGTACCGCCCGTACCCCAGCCGCTCGGTGATCCGCGCCAGCTCCAGCGTCTCGCGCACGGCGTCCGCCGCCGTTCCGCCCGTCCGCACCGGCGACTGGTCCACCACGCCCAGCTTCAGCTTCGCCATCCGTCCCCCTTGCGCCTGACACCCTCCTTCGACCGCGGACGATACTAATCGCCTGCCGGACGCGGCGCGATGGCGGATACCAATGTGCCGAGCCCCCGGCGGAAGCTGCGCCGGGGGCTCGCGACGTTCAGGGAAGGGGCGCGGGTTCGTCGGGCGCGCTCGCCCGTGCGCGGCGGATGTTCTCGCGGTAGATGGCGTCGCGCTCGGCCTCGCGGCGGCGGAACGAGCGCCATGCCCGCCAGGCGCCGTAGAGTACAATGGCGAGGGGAATCAGCAGCCCCGTCGCGGCGATGAGCCCGGCGATCAGCCCCACGAAGTTGCGCCAGGCGATCCCGAACGCGTCGCGGATGGGCCGCTCGCCGCGTGGCGTTCCGATCACAGCGTTGGGCTCGTGAAGGGTGATGGTGAGGGTGCTGATGGAGGCGCGGGTGCGCAGGTAGCGAAGGCGTCCCTCGTAGCGCTCGATCTCTTCCCGGACGCGGGCGACCTCGCGCTCCAGGTTCAGGATCTCCTCCAGCCGCCCCGTGCGCCGGTCCAGCAGGTCCAGCAGCCGCGACTCGAGCCGGCGCGCGTTCGCCACGCGCGCGGTGACGTCGGCGTACTCCTCGCCCACGTCCTGCGCCGTGACGTTCACGTTCTGCACCTTGCCGATCGGGTTCAGCCCGGTGAGCGCCGCGTCGAAGTTCTGGCTGGGCACGCGCA
Source organism: Longimicrobium sp. (assembly GCF_036388275.1). Classification (NCBI taxonomy): domain Bacteria; kingdom Pseudomonadati; phylum Gemmatimonadota; class Longimicrobiia; order Longimicrobiales; family Longimicrobiaceae; genus Longimicrobium; species Longimicrobium sp. The sequence goes on along the minus strand of NZ_DASVSF010000097.1, from coordinate 19,343 downwards.
GCTCGATGCTGGCGTGCCGCTCCTGGTCCGTGCCCCCGCGGATGCTGGTGTTGCCGATGATGCCCCCCACCCGTGCCGCCAGCGCGCGCACCTGCGCAATGCCGCGGTCCAGCGAGTCTACCTGCACGTTGGCCGTGCCCGTGCGGATGATCATGGGGTCCAGCGACACGGAGCCCGGCGCCACGGGGAGGCTGGCGTCGGTGACCCGTGTGCCGGTGGTCGTGGTGGTGACGGCGGGGTCGGTCAGCACCTGGACCTCGGCCACCTGCTCGCCGTTCCCGCGGACGCGGGCGACCTGCGGCGCTCCGCTCTCCACGCCGCGGCTGAGCGCGACATCGGCGGACGACGCGGCGTCCTGCGCGGGCGGAGCCTCCTCGAGGCTGACGAGGTCGACGCTCTCGGTCCGGGCGGCGGACTCACTCTCGCCGGCGCCGCACGCGGCCAGGGCCAGGAGCAGGGGCAGCACCAGGTGTTTTCGATCAATCGTCATCGGCGGGCGGGGTTGGGGTGAGTCGCACCGGCTTCCAGGGAGCGTGGGGGCACGTGCCGTTCCCCGCGCCTCATTCATCTACACGTTTTCGCAAGTCCGCGTCTGACAACGTCTTGGACGCCAGCGTCGCCGGTTGGAAGGAGCACGGGGCCCGTTCTGCCACGTTCACTAAACATCCCGCCGTTCTCCGCCCTCGTTCATTGAACGCGCAAGCGCCGCGATCTTGAACGAACGCAGGCGCCGCGCGGGTTTGACGCCGCCGATCTTCCATTCAAGATTGCGCGCTCCACCCACACCCCGAACTCGCCCATGATCGTTCGCTTGCTGACCTTGGCCGCGCTGGCGGGCGCCGCCGCGTGCACGCCCAGCCCCACGGTCGCCCCGTCCCCCGCGCCGCGGATGCCGGCGGTGACGGTGCTGACCCCCGCCGCGCCGGACGCCGCGGGGCTGGACCGGACCCTTCCCGCCACGCTCGACTGGCTCGCCCGCAAATCGATCGTGGACACCGTCGCGCCGGCCGTGGCGATCGCCGTGGGCCGGCACGGGCGGCTGGTGCACCAGGCGGGATACGGGGCGGTGGACTGGGCCCCCGGGTCGGCGGCGGTGACGGACAGCACGCTCTTCGACCTGGCGTCCATCACCAAGGTGGTGGCGAGCACGACGGCGGCGATGATCCTGGAAGAGCAGGGGCTGCTGGACCTGGACCGCACGGTCGCCAGCTACCTGCCGGAATTGTCCGACACGGCCAAGGCGGGCATCACCATCCGACACCTGCTGACCCACCGCGGCGGGCTGGAGGCGTTCGCGCCGCTGTACCGGCAGTTTCGCGGGCGCGAGCAGTACCTGGAGCAGATCAACCTTCGCCCGCTGAAGTCCGCGCCCGGCGCGCAGACCGTGTACAGCGACTGGGACCTGATCCTCCTTCAATTGGTGATGGAGCGCATCACCGGCCAGCCGCTGGATGCCTTCGTCCGAGAGCGCGTCTTCGCGCCGCTGGGGATGCGCGAGACGGGCTTTTTGCCGCGGGTGCCGCGCGACCGCATTGCCGCCACGGAGCGCGACAGCGCGCGCGGCGGGCTGATCTGGGGCGAGGTGCACGATCCCAACGCGTGGGCCATGGGGGGCGTGGCGGGGCACGCGGGATTGTTCGGGAGCGTGCGGGACCTGGCGGTGTTCGCGCAGATGCTGCTGAACGGCGGAGAGTACGGGGGCGTGCGCCTGTTGAAGCCGCAGACGATCGCGAGGTGGACGGCGCCGCAGGGCCCCGGCGCCAGCCGTGCGATCGGGTGGGACACGCCGGCGGGGCAGTCCAGCGCGGGGCGGTTCTTTTCGGCCCGCAGCTTTGGGCACACGGGGTACACGGGAACGTCGATGTGGGTGGATCCCGAGCGCGGGCTGTTCGTGATCCTGCTGACCACGCGGGTGAACCCCACGAGCCAGAACCAAAAGCAGACGCCGCTGCGCCGCACGGTGGCGGATGCGGTGCAGTCGGCCATCACCGATGCCCCGCTGGTGGACTGGGAGGCGCGCCGGGCCACGCCTGCGCCTGCCCCGTGACGGCGGTGGGGATGGTGTCAGCCCAGCCGTGACGTGAAAAGACAAAGCTGGACAGACGGGGCGGGGCGACACATACTCTGGCGCTTCGGAGGGTAAGCAAGAGGGTTGGGGCGGTTCGAAAGAGATCGGCGCATGCGGCGGGAGCCCCCTCCCCCCAGCCCCCGTCCCCCGCTGCGCAGGGGAGGGGGAGCCGTGTCGCTTGGTCGACGGGTATGTCGCGTTTCCTTTTCCCCGGTGCAGAGATGCGGAGTCCGAGACGGTGGCGTGCTCCGGTGCAGGTTCAGGCTGCGGCTAGGGAGCTCCGGAGCGCGTTGACCCCGGCCGAGGACCGGCTCTGGAGCGCGATCCGGAAGGATCAGCTCGCCGGATTGCGCTTCCGCCGGCAGCACCCGGTCGGGCCGTTCATCCTGGATTTCTACTGTCCCCGCGTACGGCTCTGCGTTGAACTGGACGGCGGGATACATGAGCAGCAGCGGGAGCGAGACCAAGCGCGCACCGAAGCGTTAGCCACGGTCGGCGTTCGCGTGATCCGGTTCCGCAACGAAGAAGTCATGAACGACCTCGCGGGCGTGCTGGCGCGCATCCAGGCTGCCGCCACGTAACAAGCAGTTCTCCCCCCTCCCCTGCGAAGCGGGGGACGGGGGGTCGGGGGGGAGGGGGCTCCCAAGGCGCGACCGGCACTCCGTCGAAAAGCCCTGAGTCACGATCTTATCTCCCCCTTTCTCCCCCTCTCCCGCGCAGTTTGCGGGGGAGGGGGCCGGGGGGAGCGGGAACCTACGTGCCATTCTCCCCGCCACGTGCTACTTTCCCCAACTCCAGGCCGGAGCACGCTCCAGTGCCCATCCATGCGGGGTTGAGCGTGCCCCGGGGGGCACGCTCCGTGCAGCCCCGGGCAGGCTCCGGCCATACACAACCCGAGAACCGCTGAACCACGAGGCCGCATGGCGCAGTCCCGCGAGCGCGTCCCCGTTCGCATTCTGGAACACGACCAGATCGCATCCACCCTCGCCACCCGCATCGCCCAGGTCATCCGCGCGAAGAACGCCGAAGGCAGGCCCGCCGTCCTGGGGCTCGCCACGGGCAGCACGCCCATCGGCATCTACCGCGAGCTGATCCGCATGCACCGCGACGAGGGGCTGGACTTTTCGAACGTCGTCAGCTTCAACCTCGACGAGTACTACCCGATGGAGCCGGACAGCATCCACAGCTATCACCGGTACATGTGGGAAAACCTGTTCGAGCACATCAACATCCCGCGCGAGAACGTCAACATCCCGCGCGGCTCGCTCCCCCGCGACCAGGTCGAGGAGCACTGCCGCGCCTACGAGCGGGCCATCGCCGAGCTGGGCGGCATCGACTTCCAGCTGCTGGGCATCGGCAAGACGGGGCACATCGGCTTCAACGAGCCCGGGTCCGGCGTGGAGTCGCGCACCCGGCTGATCGCGCTGGACACCGTCACCCGCCGCGACGCCGCCGCCGACTTCTTCGGCGAGGACAACGTGCCCACCGAGGCCATCACCATGGGCGTGGCCTCCATCCTCGAGGCGCGCGAGGTCGCCCTGATCGCCACGGGCGAGCACAAGGCCACCATCATCCAGCGCGCGGTAGAGGGCGAGCCCGACCCCGACATCGCCGCCACCTACCTGCAGAACCACCGCAACGCCACCTTCTACCTGGACCCGGCCGCCGCGGCCGAGCTCACGCGCGTCAAGACGCCGTGGGTGGTGGGCGAGGTGCGGTGGGACCGGGAGCTCGAGATCCGCGCCGTCATCTGGCTGAGCCAGGCCACCGGCAAGAGCATCCTGAAGCTCGACAACGACGACTACCGCGAGCACCACCTGTCGTCGCTGCTGGCGCGCTACCGCACCGCTGGGCCGCTGAACGGCGAGGTGTTCAACGCGCTGATCTCCAAGGTGCGCGGCAAGAGCAAGCTGCCGCAGGGCAAGCGCATCATCGTCTTCAGCCCGCACCCCGACGACGACGTCATCTCCATGGGCGGCATCCTCAACAAGCTGCACCACAACGAAAACGAGATCATCGTCGCCTACCAGACCTCGGGGAACATCGCCGTCTTCGACCACGAGGTGCGGCGCTACATGGACTTCCTGCGGCGCTTCGGCGGCGACTTCGCCCTGGGCGACGGCGGCATCGAGGCGCTGACGGAGCGCATCGAGAACTTCCTGGACAGCAAGCACCCCGGGCAGGTGGACATCGACGAGGTGCTGAAGATCAAGCAGCGCATCCGCGAGGCCGAGGCGGTGTCGGGGATCGAGACCTTCGGCATGCGCCGCGACCAGGCCTGCTTCCTGAACCTGCCCTTCTACCAGACGGGCAAGGTGCGCAAGGATGCCATCGGCCCGCGGGACGTGGCGATCACGCTGCAGCTGCTGGAAGAGAACCAGCCGGAGCTGATCTTCGTGGCGGGCGACCTGTCGGACCCGCACGGCACCCACCGCATGTGCCTGGAGGCGGTGGAGCGCGCGCTGGAGCAGTACTCCGGAGAGGCGCCCGAGGTGTGGTACTACCGCGGGGCCTGGCAGGAGTGGCCCGTCAGCGAGGCCGACGTGCTGGTGCCGCTTTCCGAAGACGAGCTCCGCCACAAGATCCTGGCCATCTTCAAGCACCAGAGCCAGAAGGACCGCGCCCCGTTCCCGGGCCAGGACGACCGCGAGTTCTGGCAGCGCGTGGAGGAGCGCAACACCTCTACCGCGCGCATGGTCGACAGCCTGGGCCTCCCCGAGTACTACGCCATGGAGGCGTACGTCATCCGCAGGAACGGAAAGCCCGTGGAGATCGAGACCATCTCCACCAGCGCGCTGGGCGCCCCGCCCTCCATGCGGCGGACGGCGGACCGGGCGCCGCGCCACGGGGTTCCGGGCACCGGCGGCCACCCGGCCCCGGCGGCGCAGCTGGATCTTGGCCAGGCCACCGGCTGACGGATGGACGAAACCTTCTTCGCCGGCGTGGACGGCGGCGGCACCCGCACTACCCTGGTCCTGGCCGATGCCGACGGCCGCGAGCTGGCCCGCGCCGAGGGGCCGGCGGGGCTGGTGGATCCCCGCCACCCCGAGCGCAGCGCCGAGGTCATCGCCGGCCTGGTGCGCGAGGCGGTCGGCGGCCTGGGCCCGGGCCGCGTCCCCGACGCCCTGTGCGCCGGGCTGGCGGGCGTGGGGAACGAGGCCGAGCGGGTCGCCGTCGAGGAGGCGCTGGCCGAGCTGGGCGTCGCCGGGCGGGTGCGCGTGGCGTCCGACGGCGAGATCGCGCTGGAGGGCGCCTTCGGCGGCGGCGCGGGAATCCTGCTGATCGCCGGGACGGGTTCGGTGGCGTACGGCCGCGCCGGGGACGGGCGGATGGAGCGCTGCGGCGGGTGGGGGATGATCGTGGGCGACGAGGGGAGCGGATACGCCCTGGGGCGCGAGGGGCTGAAGGCGGCGCTGCGGTCGGTGGATGGGCGCGAGCCGCCTACCCCGCTGCTGGCCCGCTTTCTCGACACGCTGGGGTTGGAGCACGCGCGCGAGATTCCGCCCTGGGCGGGGCGCGTGGAAAAGGCTGACGTGGCGGCGCTCGCCCGCGAGGTGCTGGAGGCCGCGGCCCTGGGCGATGCCGTGTCGATGCGGGTGGTGCGGGCGCAGGCGGCGGAGCTGGCCGGCCACGTGGGCGCGCTCGCCTCGCGCCTGGCGCCCTGGCCGGGCGAAGTGCCGGTCGTCTTTCACGGCGGCGTGCTGCAGAATGAGCTGTTCGCCTCGCTGGTGTCGGGCCACCTGGGCGACACCGGCCACACCTGCCGGGTGCGCCCCCCCCAGGCCGACGCGGTGCACGGGGCCCTCGCCTACGCCCGCGCCCTCGTTCACTCCTGAGGCCTGGGAGGTTCCGGTCGACGAAGGCCCCGCCGCGGAGCATCGCAGCGGGGCCTTTCGTTCCACAGCCGATTGGACGCCGAGTCATCCCGGACCGAGCGGCCAAGCCGAACCTGCCCGCGCACCCCGGCCCGCAGCGAGGGAGGGATCCGCCACACACTGATCCAGTTGCCCCACCCCCCGCACGTGGCAGCCAGCTCGGACGCGGTCGGCCCCCCCCTGCACGGGGACCGCTGCCGCGCCGGTGTCCGGCCGACCGCGTCCCCGATCGCGCTCCGGTGGATGGGGCTGAATCCCGCGGCCCGCCGCGCCCGTAGACCCGTGGGCGCGATCTTCGTTATCTTTCTCGTGGCAGACCGACGTTCCCCTCAGCTCCATTCGCACGTGAAACCTGGAACCCTGGCGGCGGTGCTGGCCCTGGTGCTCGCGGCCGTGCACCCGGCGGCGGCGCAGCTGCGCATCGACATCAACATCCCCGAAAACCGCCCGCGCGTGGTGGAGGGCGACAGCGTGCTGCGCACCTACCGCGTGTCGGTGGGCCTGCCCGGCCACGACACGCCCGACGGCGAGTTCACCATCGGCCGGGCGGAGTGGAACCCGTCGTGGCGCCCGCCGGACCGCGAGTGGGCGCGCGACGACCGCTTCACGCCCCCGGGCCCCAACAACCCCATGGGCCGCGTGAAGCTGTTCTTTGCGCCGTACTACTACATCCACGGCACTCCCGACACCGCCAACATCGGCCAGGCCGCCTCGCACGGGTGCGTGCGGATGCGCAACCGCGACGTGATCGAACTCGCGCGCTTCCTCCACACCCGTGCGCAGCCCACGGTGGCGCCCGCGGAGATCGACGCCATCCTGCGCCGCTCCGGCACCACGCGCTGGTCCACCTTCCGCGCGCCGGTTCCGCTGACCATCCGCTACGAGCCCATCGTTGTGCAGGGCGGGGAATTGCGCGTGTTTCCGGACGTGTACGACCGCAGCCGCATTCACACCGAAGCCGTCATCCAGGCGCTGCTCGCGGCGGGGTACGACGGCGCTTCGATAAACCGGGGGCAGATCCGCGCCGTGCTGCAGCGCGCCCGCGCCGCCGAGAGCGCGTTCTCCATCCGCCTGGCCGAAGCTTTTTCCGGGCTTCGCCGGCGCGAAGACGCCGCCGCGCGCGAGTAGCGGCCGCGGCAACGTTTACGGCTGGGACCTCGTCAGACCCGTCCGCCCGCGGCACTCCGCCGCGGGCGGACCGTGTTTTGCGCCGGAAACTCGACACCGCGCAGACGTCCCGTAAGTTCGGCGCGGTTTGCCTGCTCAACCTCGTCCATTTCGCCGATGCCCTCACCCGCGCTGGACTCCGACGCGCGCGAGCGCCTGCGCGCTGACCTGGAGGCGCTCGACTGCGTGCGCCGCGCCGTGGTGGACGCCGATCCGCTGCGCGTGTACGTGGTCTGCGACCGGACCGAGTCGCCCACCGACATGCTGGTGTCGTCAGTCCTCGTCAGGGCCGGGGTCAGCGCGGGCGAAGCCGAGGTGCACCTGGCCTACCTGACGCCGCCGGAGCAGCGGCAGCGCGTGCGCTTCGTGGCGGCTCGCATGACGACGCCGCGGTCCGGCCGGGCGGCCGCGGAGGTGGAGCTGGAATGGGGAGCGCAGTCCCATGCCGAGCGGGCGGAGGGCGAGGCCAGCCCCCCGCTGGAGCTGCGCCTGGCTGCCACGGCCACGCTCAAGGCGCTGGAGGGCATCCTTCGCGAACGCGTGCGGTTTTCGCTCCTGGGTATCAAGAGCTTCCGCGTGTTCGACACCGATGTCGTGGTCGTGCTGATGCGCACCGACCAGGGCGCTCCGCTGGTGGGCGCCGCGCTGGCCAGCGGCGACCCGCACCGCGCCGCGGCGCTAGCGGTGCTGAACGCCACCAACCGCGTGCTGGGCAACTACCTGTCGCACAGTCACGAGTAGGATTCGGCAAGGTCCTCGGGCGGTTCTCATCGACGTCCACCGCTGTTTCTCCGCGGAGCGAGGATCGTTACCCTGCCGTTACACCCGTGCCGTACACTCCCCGGAACCGTGACGCGATCCCTGCTTCCGATGAGGAGTGGCATCTTGCCGAGCACTTCCGGCCATCCGCATTCTTCCAGCGTGTTCACCGGCGTGATCGGCGCCGGCCGCAGCCAGCCAGCCGAGCGCGTGATGCGAATGCCCGCACACATCCTGGTGGTAGACGACGAGCCCGACATCTCGGCGCTCGTGGCATATCACCTTGCGCGCGAGTCGTACCGCGTCCGCACGGCGGCCAGCGGCCCCGAGGCCCTTCACGCGGCAGAGGTGGAGCGGCCGGACCTGGTGGTGCTGGACCTGATGCTTCCGGGGATGTCGGGGCTCGCGGTGCTGGAGGAGCTGCGCCGCCGCCCCGAGACGCAGGACATTCCCGTGATCCTGCTGACCGCGCGCAAGGAGGAGCAGGACCGTATCGCTGGGCTGCGGCTGGGCGCCGACGACTACGTGTCGAAGCCCTTTTCGCCGCAGGAGCTGATCCTGCGCGTGGCCGCGGTGCTGCGGCGGGTGCAGCAGGCGCCCCCGGCCACCACGGGCGGCAAGGTGGTGCGCGTGGGCCCGTTCGCCATCGACGAGGGCGCGGCGCAGGCGCAGGTGGACGGCCGCGACCTGGACCTCACGCCGACCGAGTACCGCCTGCTGCTGATCCTGATGGAGCGGCGCGGGCGGGTGCAGAGCCGCCGCCAGCTGCTGGAGGCGGTGTGGGAGGTCACGGCGAACATTGCCACGCGCACCGTGGACATGCACGTGCAGCGGCTGCGCAGCAAGCTGGGTGACCAGGCAGACTGGATCGAGACGGTGCGCGGCTTCGGCTACCGGTTCCGCACCGATCCGCCGCAGTAATCGCCGGGCCGCTGACGCCGATCGAGCCGATCGATAGATTCATCGCTGCGCCGGACGATCCGGGGCAGCGATTCTGTTGAGGGCAGGGGCCGCGTCAGAGCCTGTCATCCTGAGGCCCAGTCGCACCGAACCGGCCCATAGTACCTCCGTCGCGGGCCGAAGGATCTAGCCGCGGCTACCTTTCAGCCAGGGCGCGGCAGCGGTCACGGACGCAGAGGCCTCGGCTGCCGTGGGGCCCTCACCCGGCCGCGCTGACACGCGTGCCACCCTCTCCCACAAACAGCGTGGGAGAGGGGGTACACTTCGAGTTGTAGTGCGGCGGCGAGCACAGAGCAGCGGCCCGGCCCCGCTGGGGCGACGGAAGTCGCGGCAACGACGGCCCGAAGTCCGCCTTCGCGGACTGCATGCACAGTCGAGTGCGTGGGGCGAGCCGAAGCGCGGTTCAGGTCTCCCCCTCCCCTGCGAAGCGGGGGACGGGGGCCGGGGGGAGGGGGCTCCATCAGCATGCGAGGCACCCAGTCGAACCCCGATCGAAGTCTCCCCTCTCCCGGCGCAGTTTGCTGGGGGAGGGGAGGGGGAGGGGCCATCTTGGGACTGCGCCGGAGCCATGGCATCGCATCGAGCCTCGCCAGGGTGCCAGCCCGCGCACGGTCCGCCGCCTGACGCACCGAACTGGCTCCCTTCCCCCGCGCAGTTTGCGGGGGAAGGGCTGGGGATGGGGGGCGGCCGAGGCATGCGCGGAGATCGGCCTCATCCCGCACGAAGTCTCCCCATCCTCACACCGGCTCGCCGTCATGCGGCTTCGCGTAGACCAGAAGCTGTTCCTTACCTACCTCGTGGTGATCGCCATGGTGGTGGTGGCGCTCACGCTCGGCGTGGGCGCCCTGCTGCGGCGCCACCTGACCGGGCTGATGGCCACCGACGTTCAGCGCGAGCTGGCGCTGGCCACCTCGCTGTACGACATGCGCCGCGCCGCGCCCCCCGACTCCGTCGCCGACTGGCTGGGCGCGCTCTCCGGCCGCCGCGTGACGCTGATCGGCCCGGACGGCGGCGTGCTCGGTGACTCGGAGCTGCCGGCGGAGAGCGCGCAGCAGCTGGAGAACCACGCCTCCCGCCCCGAGGTGCGCACCGCGCTGGCCGGCGGGGTGGGGCTCGCCGTGCGGATGAGCACGTCCGTGCGCATCGACCACCTGTACCTGGCGCGCCGCACCCCCGATGGCCGGGTACTGCGCCTGGCGGTGCCGCTGCACGAGGTGCGGCGCATGGTGGTGCGGGTGCAGCGCGGCATCTTCAGCGTGGGAATGCTGGCGCTGGCGCTCACCGGCGTGCTCTCGTTCGGGTTCAGCCGCGCGGTGACGCACCGGCTGCGGCGGATGGCCGGCGTGGCGCGGGCGATGGCGGGGGGCGACCTGGCGCTCCGCGCGCGGAGCGGCGAGCAGGACGAGCTGGGCGCCATGGCCGACGCGCTCGACACCCTGGCCTCCGAGCTTCAGCGTCGCCTGCGCCAGCTGGAAGGCGAGCGCGCCGAGATGCAGGTGCTGATCGACGCCATGGCCGAGGCGGTGATCGCGGTGGATGCGGACGGCCGGGTGCAGCGCGCCAACCCCGCCGCGCAGCGCATCTTTTCCCTCCCGCCGGACCCGCGCGGGCTGCTTCCCCGCGAGGTGGCGCGCAAGCAGGAGTTCGCCGACCTGGTGAAGCACGCCCTGCGTGGCCAGTCCATGCCGCCGCGGGAGCTGACGCACGACGGCCGGAACCTGCTGGCGACTGCGCAGCCGCTTCCCAGCGGCGGGTCGGTGATGGTGTTCCTGGACGTGTCTGAGCTGCGGCGGCTGGAGGACGTGCGCCGCGACTTCGTGGCCAACGCCTCGCACGAGCTCAAGACGCCGCTCACCGCCATCCGCGGCTACGCCGAAACGCTGCTGGACCCCGACCTTCCGGCAGACCTGCGCGGCCAGTTCACGCAGACCGTCAAGGCCAACGCCGACCGCCTGCAGCGCATCGTCGAAGACCTGCTGGACCTGTCGCGCATCGAGTCCGGCGGGTGGCGGGTGGAGCCCGAGATCGTCTCCATCACCGAGCTCGCCGCCGAAGCATGGGCGGGTGTGCAGGAGGGGGTCCGGATCAAGAGCGCCCGGTTCTCGGCCCAGGTGCCGCACGAGTGCGAGTTCGTGTGGGCCGATCCGTCGGCCCTGCGGCAGATCTTCAGCAACCTGTTCGGCAACTCGCTGCGTTACATTTCCGAGGGCGGGTCTGTGGAGCTGCATGCGCGCTGCGGCGCGGGGACGGCGATCGAGATTTCCGTGCGCGACGACGGCAGCGGAATTCCCTCCGCGCACCTGCCCCGCATCTTCGAGCGGTTCTACCGCGCCGACACGGCCCGGTCGCGGGCGGAGGGAGGCACGGGGCTGGGCCTTTCCATCGTCCGCCACCTGGTGGAGGCGCACGGCGGGCGGGTGGAGGCCGAGAGCGAGTTGGGCCGCGGCACGACCATCCGCTTCACCTTCCCCGCCCCCGACGACGCGGACACGGGAGAGCAGGAGATGGAGGACACGGACGACGAATCGTGACGAAGCCGTTGCCGTTACGCGGACGTGACACGGCGGACGTGCATTCGTGTCGTGGTTGCGGTATTCTGGCGATTGTGTCACGCCTTCGTCACGATCCAGCGACCTCTCGCCCATGCCCGCACCGCGAATCCGCGTTCCCGCCCTCGCTCTCGCCCTCTGCTTGGCCGCGGCGCCCGCCACCGCCCAGGGATTCACCATCGCGGGCCCCGACTCGTCGCGCCTGACGTTCAACGGCCGCGTCCAAACGCAGTTCAACACCTCGTCGGAAGACGACGTGCCGCGGGCCGAAACCGCCCTGCGCCGGGTGCGCCTGGAAGCGACGCTGCAGTTCAACCGGGTGGTCAGCGGCAAGATCAGCCCGGAGTTCGCGGGGAGCCGCGTGAGCATCCGCGACGCGTACGTGCGGTTCGCGCTGGACCCCGCGCTGATGGTGTGGGCGGGCCAGGCGTACCGGCCGTTCAGCATCATGACGATGTACAGCAGCTCGCGCATACTGCCCATCGAGCGCGGGGTGCGCATCCGCGGCCTTTCGGACGAGTACGACGAGTGGAACCTGGTTTCGGGCCTCGGATACGGCGACCGTGACGTGGGGCTGCAGCTGCGCGGTGAGCCGGCGGGCGCGCCGCTGGGCCTGTCGTACGCGGTGGGGTGGTTCAACGGCCCCGCCCGCGCGGACTTCCCCAACGAGAACACCGGACAGGTCGTCGCCCGCGTGGGCGTGGCGCCCGCGCCCAACCTCAAGCTGAACGCCTCGTACTCGGCGCGCGATTTCGCGACGGGCGAAGACGAGGTCGAGGTGCGGCGTGGGGATGCATGGGAAGCCGACGTGGAGATCGGCAGCGAACGGGGCGGGCTTCACCTGCTGGGCGAGGTGGTGGCGGGCGACTTCGATCCGTTCCTGGGTGCTCGGTTCGTGGGCGCGCAGGGGTGGCTGGGCTACCGGATGGGCCGCGTTTCGCGCGCCATCTCTGGGGTCGAGCCCATGTTCCGGGTGAGCTACGCCGAGATCGATGCCGACGACGCACCCGCCGAGGGGCTGGGCGCCAGCGGAGGCACGCTGATCACCCCCGGCGTGAACCTGTGGCTGGGCGGCCTCAACCGGTTCTCGCTCAACTACGACCTCTGGAATTCGCAAACCGGGGAGTCTGCGCAGAGCTTCAAGGCCCAGTTCCAGCTCGCCTTCTGAGACGGGGAGCGGCGCGCGTTCATTAAGCAGACCTGCCGGGCTGGCGTGGCAGGTTCGCGTGAACTCCGGTTCGGGGCTCCCCTTCAGCAGGGTCCCGCCTCTTGGTGCGCGGCATTGCCGTAGCCCGCGCACGGAGTGTTGGATCGCCAAAACGGGTACAATGCTTCATGGTATCGCGGCCGGCGTGAAACGAACGAGGACAGCGCCAGTCGATGCCCCTGGGTTTCCCGTCCCTTTTGAGACGTAACGCTTGACAAGTGCGAAAATCCACCGTACTCTGCAGAGTCCGGGTGCACGCGGATCCCACATAGTTCCTATCTCATCATCTCACCCTTCCATAGCGAGATATCACATGTCCATGAAGCTCTCACGAATGGCCCCAGGGTTGGCGGTAGTGGCGGGCCTCTTCTCCGGCATGGCCGCGCTCACCTACAATCCGCCTCCCGCGTACGCACAGATCACCTGCTGGGTGTGTGTTTGCAGCGGCAGCAACTGCAAGTGCGAGCAGGTCACCTGCCCCAAGGCCCCGGCCGAAGATCCGCCACAGGGGTAGCGATTCACGTCGGCCCCTCCGCCGACGAACGTGTTTGATTGGCTCAGCGTGCACCCGCTGTGAGCTGATCGGGAACTCTCGCGCGCTAACCGCCACGGCCACGGCGGTCCTGCAGGGGAAAGCTGCTGCCGCTACTCCTCGAGGAGCTGGAGCGCATGCCCGCTGGGCTGCTTTCCGGCGCCGCGAGCGACGTAGAGGCGTCCCCACGTTTTGAACTTAAACCGCGGCGGGTCCACCCCCGTGCAGTTTCGCCCCCATGGAGATGCCCATGCCGTCCCGATTCGCCGTCCGAGTGGTCCTCGGGGCCGCACTCCTGCTGTGCGGCTGTGGCGACCGCCCACCGCCCCACGGCAACACAGGCGTGCCCGAGGCTCCGGTCGTGGAGAATACGGCGCCGTACGAGGGGGAGGGGGCCACCTGGACGGTGTCGCGGTCGCCCCTGCTGAGCATCGGCGGAGATGATGGGGAGGGCTCGTATACGCTGACGGGGGTGGCGGGGGCGGTGCGCCTCAGTGATGGCCGCGTCGTCGTCGCCGACAAAGGTTCGCAGGTGCTTCATGTGTTCGACGCGCGTGGTACCCATCTTCGCAGCATCGGCCGCGAGGGTGGAGGGCCCGGGGAGTTCCGCGCCGTCGAGAACGTTGCGCTGCTTCGCGGCGACTCCATTGCCGTGTGGGATCCGCGGCTGCGGCGCGTGTCGGTCTTCGATCACACGGGGCAGCTGGCTCATGAAGTGTCACCAGCAGGCCTGGGGCTGTTTCCCCGGTTCATCGGAGTCCTGGGCGACGGCTCGTTCGTGCTCACGGCCGGGTTGCCGGCAGGGGGCGCCAGGTCCGCGTCCACCGCTGCCAGGCGAGATTCGGTCGTCTACCTTCGCTTCGGGCCCTCGGGCGGCGAGGCTCGGGACACCATCGGGCGGTTTCCTGGCCCCGAGACGGTGACGCTGGCGTCGAGCGGCGCCATGACCATGGAAGAGGTGATCTTCGGGCGGGACGTTCACCTCGTGGTCGGGGGAAACCGGTACTTCGTCGCCGACGACGACCGCTACGAAGTGACGGAATATCGGCTGCCCGGAGCCCCGGTACGGCGCATCCGCAGGGCCCACGTCCCCAGCCAGGTCACGAACGCGGACCTTGCCAGCTACCGCGAGCAGCCACGCGATCTTTCGGGTGTGCCGCCGCAGCTTCGGGCGCAGTTCGCCAAGCGAAACCCCGATGTTCCGCATCGAGCTACCCTCCCCGCCTTCGAGTCGCTGCTGTTGGACGAGGAAGGCTACTTGTGGGTCGAGCATCCGCGCGTGACGCGGGCGACGGAGGGGCGGTGGGACGTGTTCGACCGGGAGGGCCGATGGCTTACGACCGTCGCGACCCCTGCCGGATTCCAGGTGCGGCAGATCGGTGGGGACTTCATGCTCGGCACCGCTCTCGACTCGCTGGATGTTGAGCACGTCCATCTCTACACTCTGAACCGGCCGCGCTAGCGGAATCCCGGTTCCTGGACGTCACCACCACGTAGACCGATCGTGACGGCATCGCGACCGGTGGAAGGTTCCGCCGTGATGGTGGTCAGGCAGGTTTCGGTGTCCGCTCCAGCGGGCTGATGCCAAGCTTGTCCACCAGCACCTAGGCGAGGGCTTTCCGTGAGACCATCTCACCGGTTGATCCGTCCCGACCACTCCCGCGGGAGCAGCGTGCGCGCTGCTCTCGCGCTTCTTTTCGCGGCGCTGCTCGTTTCCGCCGCTCCGCTGGCCGCGCAGGCCGGCCGCATCGCCGGGCGCGTCGTGAACGCGCAGGGCGAGGGGGTCGCCTCCGCGCAGGTGAACGTCGCCGGCACGCAGGCCCGCGTGTCGACCGACGTGGAGGGCCGTTACACGCTGGCCGGCGTTCCCCAGGGAACGCACTCGGTCACGGTGACGGCCCTCAGCTATTCTCCCAAGACGGTAACGGGCGTCGCCGTCGCGGAGGGCCGCACGGCGGAGCTGAACGTCTCGCTCGCCCCGGCCGCGCTGATGCTCACCGGCGTCACCGTTACCGCCCAGGCGGAACGCGGAAGCACCGGCGCGCTCCTTTCCGAGCGGCGCAACTCCGCCAGCGTGGTCGACGCCATCGGCGCCGAGCAGATGTCGCAGACGCCGGACGGCGACGCCGCGGCGGTGGTGCGGCGCGTGCCCGGCGTGTCGGTGGTGGACGGCCGCTTCGTCTACGTTCGCGGCCTGGGCGAGCGCTACGGCAACACCACGCTCAACGGCGCCGCCCTCCCCTCGCCCATCCCCGACCGCAAGGCCGTTCCCCTCGACATCATCCCCACCGCGCTGCTGGAAAGCGTGATCACCGCCAAGACCTATTCGCCCGACCAGCCGGGCGACTACGCTGGCGGCCTGGTGCAGATCGAGACGAAAGCCGCGCCCACCGAGCGCGTCTTCCGCCTGTCGTCCGGCATGGGATGGACGCAGGGCGAGACGGGAAGCGCGGCGCTGGGCTATCCCGCCGGTAACCTGTTGGGGTTCGGCGGGGCGATGGACCTGCCCGCCGGCCTGCCGCGCGACGCCGAGGTGAACGGGCTTCCCGCCGATGCCGGTACGCGCGAGCGCGTGGTGAGCGGGATCGCCGGGCCGCACTGGGGGCCTGTCGGCGGCACCCTTCCCGCCAACGGCAGCCTGGGCGTGTCGTTCGGGGACGAGGTGGACGCCTTAGGCAAGCCGCTGGGGCTGATGGGCACCTTCTCGTGGGCCAGCGGCGCCTCGCAGCCGGCGGACCGCGCCGAGCGCTTCTTCGGCGTCACCGGCGGCGCGCCGGAGCGGCAGACGGACCTTTCCAGCACGGCCACGGCGCGCGAGACCACCGTCGGAGCGCTGCTGAACGGCGGCATCCGCCTCAGCGACACCGGCCGGGTGACCGCCACGCTGGTCTACAACCACCTGGCTGAGGCCGAGGCGCGCTCCCTCAGCGGCTTCTACGCCAACCGCGGCCCCTTCCTGGACCAGACGCGGCTTCGCTACGTGGAAAACACGATGGCGAACGCGCAGCTCCGGGGGCAGCACCTCCTTCCGTTCGGCGACGCCACCCTGCGCTGGCGCCTCCCCTTCTCCTTCTCCCGCCGTTACGAGCCCGGCACCCGCACCACCGTCTACGCGTCGCCCGAAGAAGGCGGGGCGCGGCTGTTCCAGGACGTCTCGGAGAGCGGGCAGATCCTTCACCAGGACCTGGAAGACCGCGGGTGGAACCCCGGGGTGGACCTGAAGCTCCCCGCTAATTTCCTGGGATCCGGCGCCACGCTGTCCCTCGGCGGGGCGGCGGACGTGCGCGACCGCACCGTGTACGCGCGGCGGATCCGCGTGCGCCCCATCGTGGCGCTCGGCAACGACGACGCGGCGCTGGCGCCCAACGACCTGTTCGCCGCCGGCAACTTCGGCGACCAGCCGGGGCAGCTGACGCTGGACGAGGCCACCTTCGCCGGCGACAACTACGACTCCGATTTCAGCGTCTTCGCCGGCTACCTGATGGCGGACTTCCAGCTGCTCCCGCGCCTCCGCGTCGCCGGCGGCGCGCGGGTGGAGCAGGCCAGCATCGCCACGCAGGCCGTCAACCGCCTGAACCGGGTGGAAGGCGCGCTTCCCCGCGCGGAGCTGGAGAACGTCGACCTGCTGCCGGGAATCAACCTCACCTACGAGCTCACGCCGGACATGAACCTGCGCGCCGCGGCGTCGCGCACGGTGGCCCGCCCGCAGTTCCGCGAGCTCGCGCCCTACCTGTACGTGGACTACTTCGGCGGCGCGGTCGTCGTCGGCAACCCGTACCTGCGCCGCACCTCCATCATCAACACCGACCTGCGCTGGGAGTGGTTCCTGGGCACCGGCTCGGTGCTCGCCGCCAGCGCCTTCCACAAGCGCTTCGACGATCCCATCGAGCCGCTGGCGCTGGTGCTGGGCACCAACCCGGCGCAGACCTACGCCAACGGCGACCGCGCAGAGCTGTACGGCACCGAGCTGGAGGCGCGCACCAACCTGGGCCGCCTGCTCCCGGCGCTGCAGGAGTTCTCGGTGAACGCCAACCTCACCCTGGTCCACTCGCAGACCAGCGTGGGGCAGACGGTGATCTACCGCTTCGACGACCCGCTCACCCCCGACACCGTTTCGGCCAGCAGCCGGGCGCGCCCGCTCTTCGGGCAGTCGCCGTACGTGGTGAACGCGGGATTGACGTGGGACGGGCAGCGCAGCGGCACGACGGCCACGGTGCTCTTCAACCGCTTCGGCCGGCGGCTGGACGCGTTCGGCGGGCTGGCGCTTCCCGACGTGTACGAGGAAGGCCGCACGCAGCTGGACCTGACGGTGGAGCAGCGGCTTCCGCGCGGGTTCGAGATGAAGCTTTCCGCGACCCGCCTGCTGGGGCAGGAGGTTCGTTACACACAGTCGTTCCCCAACGGTGACACGGTCACCACACGGCAGTATGACCTTGGACGTGCGATCTCGCTCTCCCTTTCGTGGGAGCCGGGACGCTGATGTCCACGAAGATCTCGACCACCCAACAGGAGACGATGCGGATGCGGATGAGCAGACTGGCGAACGTGGTGCTCGCGGCGGTGCTGGCGGGCGGCGTGGCGGCCTGCGACGGCGATCCCGCCGATGCGCCGCTCGGCGCACCGGCCAACCTTGCGGTGGCGTACGATGGCGCTAAGGCGATGGTGACCTTCCAGCCGGCGAGCGGCGCCGAGAGCTACACCATCCAGCGGCAGAACGTCACGCGGAGCGCCAGTGTCACCTACACCGGCGTGACGGCGACCACGTACGCCGACACCGTGACGCCGGGAAACACCTACAGCTACAGCGTCGTCGCCGTGCGCGGCGGCGACGTTTCCGGCGCCAGCACCCCATTCGTGCTGGCCGTGGGAGAGAAGCGTACGAACCTGGTGAACCTCGCGAAGGACGGCACTCGTACCCTCTCCAAGGACACGCTGTACGTCATCAGCGGGCCGGTGACGGTGGATTCCGGTGCGGTGCTCACCATCCCCGCTGGGACGAAGCTGGTGGGTGACACGCTGGCCGGCGTCAGCTACCTGGTGATCCGGCGCGGCGGGCGCATCGTGGCGAACGGCACCGCCGCGGAGCCCATCGTGTTCACCAGCATGCGGGAACCCGGCAATCGGCGCCGCGGCGACTGGGGCGGCCTGGTGATTAACGGCCGCTCCAACTGCAACTTCCCGCAGCCCTGCTCGGGCGAGGGAAGCTCGGGCACGTACGGCGGCACGGTGCAGAACGACAACAGCGGCGTTCTCCGCTACGTGCGCATCGAGTACGCGGGCTACGAGGTCAGCCCCAACAACGAGCTGAACGGGCTGACGCTGAACGGTGTGGGCAGCGGCACCACCATTGAGTACGTGCAGGTGCACTTTGGCCTGGACGACGGCATCGAGTGGTTCGGCGGCACCGTCAACGTCCGCTACGCGATGGTCACCGGCCAGGACGACGACGCCTTCGACTATTCCACGGGGTGGGCAGGGAAGGGGCAGTTCTGGATCGCGCAGGCCGACACGCTGCTGGGCGACAAGGGCTTCGAGGTCGACAACAACGAGACCACCTTCGACGCGCAGCCTTGGACGGACCCCTCCATCTACAACGTGACGTTGGTGGGGCGGAACGGGCGCGGCGCCGCGGGCAAGAGCCCCGTGGGCATGCACCTGCGCCGGGGCACGCGCGGCGACGTGATGAACGCCATCATCACCGGCTACGCGTACGCCTTCGACATCGACGACGCGCTGACCGCCGCGCACTGCGGCACCGGCGACCTGCGCGTGGCCAACACGCTCGCGAGCAACCTGACCTCGCTCGACGATCCCGACGCGGACGCGAACGAAGCCACCTGCCGCGCGTCGGCGGGATGGAGCGTCACGCAGGTGGCGGACGCGCAGCTGACGAACCCCTTCAACCTGGATGCCCCCAGCTTCGTGCCCGCCGCGGGCTCCCCCGCGCTGGCGGCAGGCGCCGCGGCCACCCCGCCGAACGACGGCTTCTTCACCACGGTCAACTACGTGGGCGCCGTCGCGGGCACCGGCACGCCGTGGTACGCCGGCTGGACGACGTACGCGCGGAACTGACGGCCTCGGCCCTGCTGGGGCGACTGAAGTCGCGGCGTAACCGTTCAGTGGGTTGTACAAAACTGTAGACTTTGTTCACATGAGCCACTACATATTGTGGCCCATGAGCATCATAGAGCAGCTGGAGGCGGCTGGTGAAGTCCTCTCGCCCGCA